>JAGVUU010000108.1 GCA_019136105.1 Gammaproteobacteria bacterium | reverse complement strand
CCAGACGAAGATGCGCACGGGCGTCACGAAGAACGCGTCGATCAGCCGGGCCTGGTCGGACACCGGGATGATGTCGCCGTAGCCCACGGTCGTGACCGTGATCATGGTGAAGTACAGGACGTCGGTCACCGACACGTGGCCGTCGACGTTGTCGACGAGACCGCTGCGATCGAGCAGGAAGACCGCGAACACCGCGGCGAGCAGCAGGAGTACGAGCGCCGCGCGGAAGCCGAGCATGGCCTCGGGTGAAGTCGCCTGGCGCTGGATCAGGATCGGCGCGTGCGCGCCGCCTCGCTCGGTACGGATGCGGCGCAGGACGCGGCGCACGTGTCCGAACACCATGGGATCCTTGTGCTTGCCGCCGGGCCGCCTCGCCTGCATGGCGGGACTATACCGCAGCGCCTGCGGCCGGCCGCGCGCTTCAGCCGGTGGGGTCGGGCAGCGGCTCGATCTCGCAACCGATCACTTCGCGCGTCGCCGGGTCCAGGATCGGCTTGCCGCGGTTCATGCGGCCCGCGACGCGCGCCTGGCGCAGCAGCGACGCGTCGGGCACGAGCGAGCGAAGCTGCATCAGGCCCTGAGCATCACGCAGCAGCGCCATCACCATGGGCGCCGCCCCTCCCGGCGGGGACGACATCTCAGGGAACAGCAATGCGATCACTTCGGACGACACGCCAGGCTCCAGATACCTTGCAGCCACGCGTCCTCACCGAGCAAGAGCCGTGCCAGAGGCGGCCGCGTGACAGGCCGCACAGTTGCCGGCAGGTTCTGCAGCGCCGTGTGACGATTCCCGTCACCCCTGTGACGCAGGGTAGAACCTGCCGGTGGGCGCGCTCCGGCTTAAGTAATATTGGACCCATCGACCGACTCCACGGGACCCGCATGCGCACTGCTCACCACGACTTGCCGGAGATCATCGCCCATCGCGGCAATGCCGCCGAGTTTCCGGAGAACACGCTGCAGGGCCTCGAATCGGCCGTCAGCCTGGGCCTGCGCTACGTCGAGTTCGACGTGCAAGTCACCGCCGACCTCGTGCCCGTGCTGATGCATGACGCCGATCTCGCGCGCGTCGGCGGCCGGCCCGACTGCGTCCACGACCTCACGTGGTCGGCCCTCGCCGAACTCCCCGTCGGCGAAGTGCAGCGCCTCGGCCACGCCCACGCATTCACGTATCCACCGTCGCTCGCACAGGCCGTGGACACCATCGCGGGCTGGGATGGCGTGACTGCTTTCGTCGAGGTGAAGCGCTCGAGCCTGCGCCGCTTCGGCCGCGAAACGGTGCTGAAGCGAATCGCCCAGGTGCTCCATCCGGTGATCGACCGGTGCGTGCTGATCTCGTTCGACCTGCCGAGCGTGAAGATCCTGCGGCTCATGACCGGCGCGCGCATCGGCTGGGTGCTGCCGCAATACGACGCGGAGGCACGGCAACAGGCCGCGGAACTCGCGCCGCAGTTCCTGTTCGTCAACCTCGAGCGACTGCCGGCCGAGCCGGGACCGCTCTGGCCCGGCCCGTGGGATTGGGCGGTGTACGAGGTGCGCGACCTGAAGACCGCCAAGGATTGCCAGGCACGCGGCGCGAGGTTCGTCGAGACGATGACCGTGCGCGGACTGCTGCACGCGTACGCCGAGGGCAGCCGTCAGTGGTGACGGCGGGCGACGGCCTGGTGCTCGCCCTCGACCAGGGCAGCCACGCCAGCCGCGCCGTCCTGTTCGATGCCGCGGGCCGGGAGGTCGCGCAAGCCTTCGTTCCGGTCGCCACGCGTCGCGAAGGCACTGACCGTGTCGAGCAGGACGCGGAAGAACTCGTGCGCTCGCTGCGCACCGCCTTGCAGGACGCGTGCGAGCTACGCCCCGGTGCCCGGATCGTCGCGGCAGGACTCGCCACCCAACGTTCGACCGTGGTCGCCTGGAGCCGCGGCGCCGGCCGCGCACTGACCGATGCGATCTCGTGGCAGGATCGTCGCAACGCCGCGTGGCTCAGCCGACTTGCCCCAGTGGCGACACAGGTCCGCACCATCACCGGCTTGCCACTCTCACCGCACTACGGCGCAAGCAAATTGCGCTGGTGCCTGGATCACCTGCCGGCCGTGCAGCGCGCCGCGGCCTCAGGCGATCTGGCGTTCGGCCCGCTGTCGAGTTACCTCGTGGCACGCCTCACCGCTGAGCGAACCTGCGTCGCCGACCCCGCCAACGCGTCGCGGACGCTGCTGTTCGACACCGCGACGCTGCAGTGGTCACCCGACATGCTGTGCCTGTTCGACCTGCAGGCAGGGCAACTGCCGGCGTGCGTGCCGACACGGCACAACTTCGGCCACCTGGACTGTGACGGCCGGCTCGTGCCGCTCGCCGCCTGCACCGGCGACCAGTCGGCGGCGGCGTTCGCGCTCGGCGAGCCTGACGCCGACTGCGCGCTCATCAATGTGGGTACGGGTGCATTCATCCAGCGCATCGTGCCGCCCGGCACGCCGTTGCCGGACGGCATTCTCCGCAGCGTGGTATGCGCCGACGCGGACGGAGTGCTGACCAGTTACGAGGGCACGGTGAACGGTGCCGGCAGCGCGCTCGACTGGCTGCGCGAGCGCGTGGCGATCGATGTCGACCGCGGGCTCAGTGTCCTGGCGGCGCGAGCGGCGCCCGCGGAGGACGTACCGCTGTTCATGAACGGCGTGGGCGGCCTCGGCGCGCCGTTCTGGCGGCCGGATTTTCCGTGCGAGTTCGTGGGTGGCGGCGACGAAGAGGCCCGGCTCGCCGCCGTCATCGAGAGCATCGTGTTCCTGCTCCGCGTGAACCTCGAACGCCTCGAGCGCAGCGCGCCATTGCGTCGCATCCGCATCTCGGGTGGCCTGGCGCGCAACGACTACCTGTGTCGTTGCCTCGCCTCGCTGAGCGGTCTTTCGGTCGAACGCCCCGCCGCCGTCGAAGCCACCGCTCGCGGCGTCGCGTACCTCGCTGCCGGCAGGCCCGCTTCGTGGCACAACGTGCCGATCGAGCAATCGTTCACGCCTTCATCTGCGCCGACACTCACCTCCCGCTACGCCCGCTGGCGCAGCGAGATGTCATCACGTGGGGCGGCCGCGTAGCCGAATTTGTACAGCCGCTCCGACGGAGATCGGGAGGTCTGGTCCCGCTCCTTGTCGGAGGCCGCAGTGAGGGCGTTGGATCGAGGCGGCCGCGCTCTCGACGGCCCGATTCCCGAACCTCGCCTCGATCCCGCCCGAGCAAGGCTCGCCGAAAACGCGCCCGGTTCCTCCGGGTGCGTTTTCGATGCGCCGTAGACCAGGAGCGGGACCAGACCTCCCGATCTCCGCCGATCTGGCGCACAAGGACGCCTACGCCCGCATCAGCGTCGCGTACACCTCGCGCTCGATCCACGTGCCGTTGCGCCCGCCCTCGTAGTAGCCACAGTGCCCGCCGAGCGGCGTGCAGGTGACCTCGAGTGCCTTCGGCTGCGCGAGCCGCGCGAGATCGGCGGCGGGAATGATCGGGTCGTCCGCGGCCGAGATGATGCGCGTCGGGTGCACGATGCTCGAGAGCGCGCCGTCCACGACGGCGTAGCCGTGCAGGTAATCCGTCACCGTCGGGTAATCACCGAACAGGCTCACGAGGTGGGCCGTCATCTCGGTCAGCGTGCCGAGTTCGAGCGCCTCCGTCAGATCGTAGATCTCGGGCCACGCTGCCTGCTTCTTGCGCAGTGAGCGCCGCCACTTCCAGAGGAAGTAGCGCCGGTAGAGCACCCAGCCGGCCTCGAGCCTCGCCATGGTGTGCTCCGGATCGAGCACGGGGCAGACCGCAACCACTCGTGCGAGGCGGATGCCGGCGGCCTCGGCGCGCGCCGCGACGCGCAGGCAGAAGTTGCCACCGAGCGAGAAGCCGGCCAGGTGCAGCGACTGCGCCGGGTACAGCGCCTGCAACCTCTGCACGGCGCCGACCACCTCGGCGATGCGGCAGGAATGGAAGATCCCGGGGTTCAGGTGGTGGCTGTCACCGTGGTCGCGCAGGTTGAGCCGCACCACGTCGAAGCCGCGGTCGAACAGGTACTGGCCGAGCGACAGGACGTAGAGCGAGTTGGCGCTGCCCTCCCAGCCATGCAGGAGCATGACGAGGCGCTGCGCCGGTTCGCGGCCGATGCGCTCGTGCGTCGCGTGATGCGAGAGCAGGCGCACCCCGTCGCCGCAGTCGAGGATCTCGTCCTCCGAGGCGCTCAGCAGCGCGGCACAACGGCGCTCGACGCCCGGGCGACGGAACGGCAGGCTCGGGAAGATGGACTGGACGTGGGGATGCGCCAGCCAGCCAGGCGGGCGGAAATCGCCCGCCCCGGACTCCGGCCTCACTCGGCCGGGACCACGTGGAACTCGACGCGGTTGTTCTGCGCAGCCACGGCGTTCCACTCGCCCGCCGTGCTGCCCTCGCGCTGCTCCGGGTATTCGATCGGATTGCGCCGCCCAGCCGTCACCGTCTCGATGGTGATGGCACCTGCGGTGCGCTGGGAGAGCGTGGCAGCAAAGTTCGCGAAATCGACCGACTGGCGCTGGGCGGGCGATAGCGCGTCCTCGTACGGGTTGCCGACGATGTCGCACTTCTGGGTGGGCAGGCTGGTCTCGGCGACCGTGAACCCATCGGCGGCGTTGCCGGACAGGCAGAAGTCACCGATGAACGACTCGACCACGACGCGGCCGCGGAACTGCTGGTCCTCGAGCGTCGCTGCCACCATGCGCAGGCGCTCGAGCCTGGCGTCGGCGAGCGGCGCTTCGCCGTACGGCACGTATTCAACAGCCAGGGGCCCGGCGCCGGGAGGCCCCGACCGCGGAGCGCCGAGGCTGTCGAGCCCGGCCGGGCCACCGGACGGCAGTGGCGTGAGCGCCGCTCGCGCCGTCGCCTCGGCCGAGGCCGCCGCGGCCTTTGCGTCGGCAAGATCGCGCGCGAGCCCCGCCTGGGCCTGCTGCGACTGCCAATACAGGAAGCCGAGAATCGCCGCCGGCACTACGGCCAGGAGGCCCGTCAGCACCATCGGCCACCAGGGCGTCGGGGGTGGCGGCGGCAGAACCGGCTCCGCCGGCGGCGGCGTCGCCTTGGCAATGCCGTCCTTGATCTCGCTGCTCATGCGGCGGGCGAAGGCCTCGAAGGTCGCCAGCGTGAAGCGGCGCTGCTCGGCCAGCTGGTCGCGAACGAGCTGGCTCACCGACTGCTGCATGCGGCCCTGCATCTCGGAGAGCGCGGCCGTGGGGACGGCCCAGGTGCCGGTGCCAGTCGC
>JAGVUU010000054.1 GCA_019136105.1 Gammaproteobacteria bacterium | reverse complement strand
CGTTCATCCATCGGTTTACACTCGTTCCAGGGCATCTGGAGGGCCTCCCCCAAATGCGGAAATGTGTAAACCATGTGCTCGGAATGTTCCGTAAGCTATCTGTCGATAAGCTCACCGCGGGAACCTTGCACCCCATGCAACGCGCCGCGATCGCCATCGCCATCGCCATCGCCGCGCTGCTCTCGCTGTTGCTGTTCATCAGCCTGCCGGGGCAGGGGCTCTGGCACGACGTGTCGCTCGATGCGAGCCATGGCCCGATATTTGCGGTCGTGGCCGTGCTCGTGCTGCTCGTGCACGATCCGGCGGAGCGGTCCGCCACCGTGGCCTATGTCAACGCGTTCTTCGTTGCCGTCGGGCTGGGCATCGTCATCGAGATCCTGCAGACGATCGGGCATCGCCCGGGCCAACCATTCGACGTGATGACCGATGCGGCCGGGGCTGCGGCCGGACTCGGGCTATGGGCGCTGGTCGAGCGGCGGCGGAGTGGGGCAGCAGCGCGACCCGCGGCGGGCGGACCGTGGTGGCCATTGGTCATCGCGCTGACCGGAATCACCTTGATCGCGTGGCCCCCGCTGCAAGCCGCGAGGGGCTACGCCCAACGCGCGGCACAGTTCCCGACCGTCGCGCAGTTTCGTGATCCGCGCGACCTGACGTTCGTTACCACTGATGGTGCGGGTGCGGCCATCGTCGATCTGCCCGCGCGCTGGGCCCAGCGCGCGGGCGAGCGGGCGCTGCGGCTCGGATTCGACGCCGGGCACGCGCCGGCCGTCCAGGTCATCGAGCCGAGCCCCGATTGGCGTGGCTACTCCGTGATCGCCGCGGACCTCACCAATCCGACCGAGGACGAGGTCCGGCTCACGCTGCGCATCCACGACGCGACCCACGACTGGTCCCACGAGGACCGCCTGAACCTGCCGGTTGTCCTGGCCCCGCGGACCCGGACCACCGTGCGGGTGGCGCTGTCCGAGGTGCAGGCCGCCCCGGCGTCCCGGCCGATGGACCTCGGGCGCATCGCCAACGTGATGTTGTTCGGCCGCCCGGCGCCGCAGCCGGGCGAGATCTACGTCTCCCGACTGTGGCTCGAGTGACGGCCGGCCGCGGGCTTGGCGATTGATTTCCCTATAGAATTCGCGCCGGGCGAAAGTGGCGGAACTGGTAGACGCACTGGATTTAGGTTCCAGCGGGTAAACCCCGTGAGGGTTCGAGTCCCTCCTTTCGCACCATCCCCCTCGCGATTGCCGCAGGCGGAGCGGATCCGTGGCACAATACGCGGCTTTTCCGGGCGCCCGCCCGGAGTGCCAGACCCTTTCGAGGATCGACCAGCATGCAGGTTTCTGTCGAGACGACGGGCGCCCTCGAGCGCCGCATCGAGGTGAGCGTCCCCCGCGAGCGCATCGAGCAGGCGATCGATGAGCGCCTCAAGCGCGTGAGCCGCACGGCCAAGCTCAAGGGCTTCCGCCCCGGCAAGGTGCCGTTCAAGGTCGTCAAGCAGCAGTTCGGCGCGCAGGTGCGCCAGGAAGTGCTGTCGGACCTCATGCAGTCGAGCTTCGCCGAGGCGGTCACGCAGGAGAAGCTGAACCCGGCCGCCGGCCCGCGCATCGAGCCGATCAGCGTCGGCCCTGAGCAGGACCTCAAGTACCGCGCCACCTTCGAGGTGTTCCCGGAGATCGAGCTGAAGGGCGTGGAGGGCATCGCCGTGGTGCGACCGGCCGCCGAGGTCACCGAGGCGGACGTGGACGCGATGGTGCTCAACCTGCGCGAGCAGCGTCCGCGCTTCGAGTTGGTCGAGCGCGAGAGCCGCGAGGGTGACCGTGTCACCATGGACTTCGAGGGCCAGGTCGACGGCGCGGAGTTCGAGGGCAGCAAGGGCGCCGACGTGGCCGTGCTGTTGGGTGGCGGCCGCATGCTCAAGGACTTCGAGACCGGCATCACCGGCATGAAGGCCGACGAGCGCAAGCAGATCGATGTGCCGTACCCCGCCGATTACCACAACGCCGCGCTGGCCGGTAAGGTCGCGAAGTTCGACGTCCACCTGAAGAAGGTCGAGGAGAAGAAGCTCCCCGAGCTCGACGACGAGTTCTGCCGCGAGTACGGCGTGCTCGAGGGCGGCATCGAGCAGCTGCGCAAGGAAGTGCGCGAGAACATGGAGCGCGAGCTCGAGCAGAACGTCCGCGCGCGCCTCAAGGCGCAGCTGATGGAAGGGCTGCTCGCCGCCAACCCGGTCGAGGTGCCGCAGAGCCTGGTGGACGCGCAGGTGCGCGAGATGCAGATCGACGCCGCGCGCCGCATGGGTGCCCGCGATGCCTCGCAGGTGCCGCCGCCGGAGCCGTTCGTCGAGGGCGCGCGCAAGCGCGTGGCGCTCGGCCTGCTGATCGGCGAGCTGATCAAGACCCGCGGCCTCAAGATCGACCGCGAGCGCGTCGAGTCGCGCCTGGCCGACCTGGCCGCCAGCTACCCCGACCCGGAGCAGATCATCAAGGCCTACCGCCAGAATGCGGATGCACTGCGCCAGATCGAAAACATCGTCATCGAGGACCAGGTGGTCGACCTGCTGCTCGAGCATGCCAAGGTCACCGACCAGCCGGCGACGTTCAAGGACGTGATGAACTTCGGCGCCTGAGGGCGCCGAAGAGTGATTAGTGATTAGTGATTGGTGAATAGGGAATGGTCAGGAGCGGCGACCGCGGTTGCCTGGTTCCGGTTATTCACCGTTCACTAGTCACTATTCGCGATCCGCTACACTAGCTCGCAACCGCCACCCTTCGAAGCCGCCGCCATGCCAATGAAGCCGCCCACCGCCCTGAACCTCGTCCCCATGGTCGTCGAGCAGACGGCCCGCGGCGAACGCGCCTACGACATCTACTCGCGGCTCCTCAAGGAGCGGGTGATCTTCGTCGTGGGCCCGGTCGAGGACTACATGGCCAACCTGATCGTGGCGCAGCTGCTGTTCCTCGAGTCGGAGAACCCCGAGAAGGACATCGCGCTGTACATCAACTCGCCCGGCGGGTCGGTGAGCGCGGGGCTCGCGATCTACGACACCATGCAGTTCATCAAGCCGTCGATCAGCACGATCTGCGTCGGGCAGGCGGCGAGCATGGGGGCGGTGCTGCTCGCGGGCGGCACCAAGGGCAAGCGCTTCTGCCTGCCGCACTCGCGGGTCATGATCCACCAGCCGCTGGGCGGCTTCCAGGGCCAGGCGACCGACATCGAGATCCACGCTCGCGAGATCCTCGACGCGCGCGAGCGCCTGAACGCCATCCTCTCGCACCACACCGGGCAGTCGATGGACAAGATCAAGCAGGACACGGACCGCGACAACTTCATGACCGGCGAGCAGGCGATCGCCTACGGGCTGATCGACGCGGTCCTGTCGAAGCGCGGCGCGACGGGCAAGGCCGCAGGCGCCTGAGCCCGCTCGACGAGCATAAGTTCCTGTCGGTTCTAGGGTTTTTGCGCACTCCCCGGCCCCGTGGTATAAGCCACGCAGGGCCGCCGCGAGCGGCTGCAAGTGTGCCCGCAAGGGCGGCGTAAGCAAGGTCAGGGCATGGCGGACGATTCACGCGGCAAGCACGACGACGGCAAGCTCCTCTACTGCTCCTTCTGCGGCAAGAGCCAGCATGAGGTCCGCAAGCTCATCGCGGGCCCGTCGGTGTTCGTGTGCGACGAGTGCGTCGAGCTCTGCAACGACATCATCCGCGAGGAACTCGAGGAGAAGCAGGAGAAGACCCGCGAGAAGCTCCCGAAGCCCCACGAGATCAAGCGCGTCCTCGACGAGTACGTGATCGGCCAGGATCGCGCCAAGAAGGTGCTGTCCGTCGCGGTCTACAACCACTACAAGCGGCTGCAGACCAAGGGCGAGGGCAAGCGCGACGAAGTCGAGCTCGCCAAGAGCAACATCCTGCTGATCGGCCCCACGGGCAGCGGCAAGACGCTGCTGGCCGAGACGCTCGCGCGGCTCCTGAACGTGCCCTTCACGATCGCCGACGCCACCACGCTCACCGAAGCGGGCTACGTCGGCGAGGACGTCGAGAACATCATCCAGAAGCTGCTGCAGAAGTGTGATTACGACGTCGAGAAGGCGCAGACCGGCATCGTCTACATCGACGAGATCGACAAGATCTCGCGCAAGTCCGATAACCCGTCCATCACCCGTGACGTGTCGGGCGAGGGCGTGCAGCAGGCGCTGCTGAAGCTCATCGAAGGCACGATCGCCTCGGTGCCGCCGCAGGGCGGCCGCAAGCACCCGCAGCAGGAATTCCTGCAGGTCGACACGGGCAACATCCTGTTCATCGTGGGCGGTGCCTTCTCGGGCCTCGAGAAGATCATCATGAACCGCACGCAGAAGAGCGGCATCGGCTTCGTAGCCGACGTGCGCGAGCAGAGCGCGCGGCCGCACGGTTCGGACCTGTTCCACGACGTGGAGCCCGAGGACCTGATCAAGTACGGCCTGATCCCCGAATTCGTGGGGCGCCTGCCGGTCGTGGCCACGCTCGACGAGCTCGACGAGGCGGCGCTGGTGCAGATCCTCACCGAGCCGCGCAACGCGCTCACCAAGCAGTACCGCAAGCTCTTCGACATGGAAGGCGTCGAGATCGAGTTCCGCGAGGAGTCGCTGCGCGCTGTCGCCCGCAAGGCGATGCAGCGCAAGACCGGCGCGCGCGGCCTGCGCACGATCCTCGAGAACGTGCTGCTCGACATCATGTACGACCTGCCGGCGATGCGTAACGTGCAGAAGGTCGTCATCGACGAGGACGTGATCGCCGGCGAGTCGAAGCCCTACCTCGTCTACGGCGTGGACGAATCGCGGCTTGCCGCCGTCGAAGAGCGACGCACCGGCTCCGACCACTGAAAACAGGGGACATTCTCCGGTTTTTCCCGCGGCCGGCTGGCCCCGGGGAAAATAAGAGAATGTCCCCTATTTTTCTCTTGAATCTGCGCCCCGCCTCCCCAAAGATGGCTGCACCTGACGGGCGCGCGCCCGTTCCGCACCCGGCGCCGGAGACCCCACCGTGACCACCGCTGAAACGACCACCAAGCCTGCCATTCCGCCCGAAGCGCTGCCGGTGCTGCCGCTGCGCGACGTGGTGGTGTACCCGCACATGGTGATCCCGCTGTTCGTCGGCCGCGAACGCTCGATCCTCGCGCTCGAGCAGGCGATGAAGGTCGACAAGCAGATCCTGCTGCTCGCGCAGAAGCAGGCCGACATCGACGACCCCGGCCCGAAGGACCTCTACGAGGTCGGCACCATCGCCACCATCCTGCAGCTGCTC
>JAGVUU010000303.1 GCA_019136105.1 Gammaproteobacteria bacterium | reverse complement strand
ACGGGGGCGTTCCAGTGTTTGTGGCGGAGAGGGTGGGATTCGAACCCACGTGGGGCGGTTATGCCCCCATCCGATTTCGAGTCGGCGCCGTTATGACCGCTTCGGTACCTCTCCAGCGGCCGCGTATTCTATACAAACCATGAAGGCGCTGCTCGCACTGCTGTCGACCCTGCTGCTGGCCACTTGCGCCCAGCCGCCGGGCGTGCTCGAGCAGGTGCTCGAGGCGGGCGAGCTGCGGGTGGTGACCCGCAACAGCCCGGATGCCTATTACCTCGGCAGCCATGGCCCGGAGGGCCCGGCCTACGAGCTGGCGAGCCGCTTCGCCGAGCACCTCGGCGTCGCCCTGCGGCTCTACACGGTGCGAACGCGCGAGGACGCCATCCAGGAGGTCGTGGCGGGCCGGGCCCATGTAGCGGCAGCGGGCATCACGACCGGCGTCGAACTGCCACGCGGCGTCCACTACGGCCCGGGCTACCACCTCGTCCGCGAACACCTCGTCTACCGCCGCACGGGTTCGCGCCCCCGGTCCATCCGGGAGGCAGGTAAGGGCCAGATCGAGGTGGCCGCGGGCAGCCCTCACCAGCGCACGCTGCAGGAACTGCGGCTGCACCACCCCGAACTCGCCTGGGTCGAGCGCGCAGACAGCGAGACCGAGGAATTGCTCGCCGAGGTGTCACGCGGTGGCGTGGAGTACTCGCTGGCAAGTTCCACCGAGTTCGCGCTCAACCGCGTGGTGCACCCGGAACTCGCCATCGCGCTCGACCTGTCGCCGGAACGGGCCATTTCGTGGGTGGTCAGCACCGCGGGCCAGGACCGCACGCTGCTCAACCGCGTGAACGCCTTCTTCGCCGGGGCCCGCGCCGAGGGAGTCATCGCGCAGCTGCTCGAGCGCTATTACGGCAACCGCGACCAGTTCGACTACCTGTTCTCACGCAACTTCCTGCAGCACGTCGAGACGCGGCTGCCACGGTACCTCGAGTGGTTCCAGGAGGCGGCGGCCAAGTACCAGCTTGACTGGCGCCTCCTCGCTGCGATGGGCTACCAGGAGTCGAAGTGGAATCCCGGCGCGGTCTCGTTCACCGGGGTGCGCGGCCTGATGCAGCTCACCGAGGACACGGCCGAGCGGGTGCGGGCCGACCGGCTCGATCCGCGCGCCAGCATCTTCGGCGGCGCCCGATACCTTGCGAATCTGATCGAGACCGTGCCGGAGCGCATCCCGGAACCCGACCGGACGTGGTTTGCGGTCGCGGCCTACAACGTGGGCTACGGCCACGTCGAGGACGCGCGCATCCTCACGCAGCAACACGGCCGCAACCCGGACCGCTGGGAGGACGTGCGCGAGTTCCTGCCGCTGCTGAGCCAGGAGCGCTGGTACACGCGCACCAAGCGTGGCTATGCCCGCGGCTGGGAGCCCGTGCGCTACGTGGCCAACGTGCAGGCTTACCTGAACATACTGGCCGTGGCCGGCATCGGCGCACCGCAGGAGCCGGCCGAGCCTGTGGAGACCGTCACCAAGCCGGCGCCGAAGCGCACTACTCGGGCGGCAACGCGCCGCTGAGCGCGCGCCCGTCGTCCTCTCAGCGCCGCGCCAGGAAGAAGCTCCGGAGCATCGTCCCGCACTCCTCGGCGAGCACGCCGCCGGTGCATTCGACGCGGTGGTTGAGCGCCGCGTGCTGGACGATGTTGAACACCGAGCCGGCAGCCCCCGCCCTCGGGTCGCTCGCAGCGTAGACGAGGCGCTGCACCCGTGCATGGACCATCGCCGAGGCGCACATCGCGCAGGGTTCGAGCGTGACGTACAGCGTCGTGCCGGTCAGCCGATAGGTGCCGAGCGCCTGGCCTGCGGCCCTCAGGGCCACGATCTCGGCGTGCGCCGTGGGGTCGTTGGCGCCGATCGGCCGGTTCGAACCCTCGGCGATGATGACGCCATCCTTCACGATGACGGCGCCGACAGGCACTTCGCCCGCAGCCTCCGCCTGCCGGGCAAGCTCGAGCGCGCGCTGCATGAAGGTGATGTCGTCGGATGCCATGGAGGATGGGGGACGGTCGAAAGGCTGGAACACTCGAGGTCAGCGACACCGCAGGGGCAGGGAAACCAAGGCTGGACGCTGCCATCGTCCGGCTATCCCCCATCCCCTTCCTCGCTACTCCCACTCGATCGTCGCGGGCGGCTTGCCTGTGATGTCGTAGACCACGCGCGAGACGCCCTTGACCTCGTTCACGATGCGGCGCGAGCAGACGTCGAGCAGCTCGTACGGGAGGTGCGCCCAGTGCGCGGTCATGAAGTCCACGGTCTCGACGGCCCTGAGCGCGATCACGGGCTCGTGGCGCCGGCCGTCGCCGGTGACGCCCACGCTCTTCACGGGCAGGAACACCGCGAACGCTTGGCTCGTCCTGTCGTACCAGCCTGCCTTGCGCAGTTCCTCGATGAAGATGTGGTCGGCGAGGCGCAGCGTGTCGGCCGCGGCGCGAGTGACCTCGCCGAGGATGCGCACGCCCAGCCCGGGACCCGGGAACGGGTGGCGATAGACCATCTCGGCGGGCAGGCCCAGTTCGACGCCGATGCGCCGCACCTCGTCCTTGAACAACTCGCGCAGCGGTTCGACGAGCTTGAGCTTCATGTGCTCGGGCAGGCCGCCCACGTTGTGGTGGCTCTTGATGACGTGCGCCTTGCCGGTCTTGCTGCCGGCCGACTCGATGACGTCCGGGTAGATGGTGCCCTGCGCGAGGAAGCCCACGCCCTCGAGCTTGTGCGCCTCCTCGTCGAAGACCTCGATGAACAGGCGGCCGATGATCTTGCGCTTGGCTTCGGGATCCGAGACACCCGCGAGCGCCGTGAAGAAGCGCTCGGCGGCGTCCACGCGGATGACTCGCACGCCGAGGTTGCGCGCGAACACGGCCATCACCTGGTCACCTTCGTGGTGGCGCAGCAGGCCGTGGTCCACGAACACGCAGGTCAGCTGGTCGCCGATCGCCTTGTGCAGCAGCGCCGCGACGACCGAGGAGTCGACGCCGCCCGACAGGCCGAGCAGCACCTTGCCACCGCCGACCTGCGCGCGCACGCGCGCGACCGCATCGTCGATGATGTTGCCGGCGTTCCAGCTGGAGTCGCAGCCGCAGATGCCGTGCAGGAAGCGCTCGTAGATGCGCGTGCCCTGGCGGGTGTGCGTGACCTCGGGGTGGAACTGCAGCGCGTAGTAGCGCCGCGTTTCGTCGGCCATGCCGGCGTTCGGCACATCGGCCGTCGAGGCGATGGCCTTGAAGCCCGGCGGCAGCGCGACGACGTGATCGCCGTGGCTCATCCACACGTCGAGCAGGCCGTGGCCCTCGGCGTTGACGCGGTCTTCGATGTCGCGCAGCAACGCCGAGTGCCCGCGCGCGCGCACCTCGGCGTAACCGAATTCGTGCACGGCGCCGGGCTCCACCCGCCCACCGAGCTGCGCGGCCATCGTCTGCATGCCGTAGCAGATGCCGAGCACCGGGACGCCGAGCTCGAACACGGCCGCAGGCGCGGCCGGCGCGCCGGCCTGCGTGACCGACTCGGGTCCGCCCGACAGGATGATGCCGCGCGCACCGAAGGCCCGCACAGCCTCGTCGCCTGCGTCCCACGGGTGGATCTCGCAGTAGACGCCGAGCTCGCGCACGCGGCGCGCGATCAGCTGCGTGTACTGCGAGCCGAAGTCGAGGATCAGGATCCGGTGCGCGTGGATGTCGGACGGGCGGACGTTCGCGGGCTCAGCTGACACGGTAGTTCGGCGCTTCCTTGGTGATGGTCACGTCGTGGACGTGGCTCTCGCGCATCCCGGCGCCGGTGATGCGCACGAACTTCGGCCGCGTGCGCATCTCTTCGATGCTGGCGCTGCCGGTGTAGCCCATCGCGGCGCGCAGGCCGCCCGTGAGCTGGTGCAGGATCGCGACGATGCTGCCCTTGTAGGGCACGCGGCCTTCCACGCCCTCCGGCACGAGTTTCTCGAGCTCGGCGGTGGTGTCCTGGAAGTAGCGGTCACGCGAGCCGTGCGCCTGCGCCATGGCGCCGAGCGAGCCCATGCCGCGGTACGACTTGTAGGACGCGCCCTGGTAGAGCTCGACCTCGCCCGGCGACTCCTCCGTGCCGGCGAACAGGCCGCCGATCATCACGCAGTAGGCGCCCGCGACGATCGCCTTGGCGACGTCACCGGAGAAGCGGATGCCGCCGTCGGCGATCAGCGGCACGCCATGCGGCGCGAGCGCGGCTGCCACGTTCGCGACCGCCGAGATTTGCGGCACGCCGACGCCCGCGACGACGCGCGTCGTGCAGATCGAGCCCGGGCCGATGCCGACCTTGACGGCGTCGGCGCCCGCATCCACGAGCGCCATGGCAGCCTCGGCGGTGACGATGTTGCCGGCGATCACCTGCTGGTTCGGCCACTTCGCCTTGATCCTGCGCACCGTCTCGATGACGCCGCGCGAATGGCCGTGCGCCGTGTCGACGACGATTACGTCCACGCCTGCCTCGCGCAGCGCGGCCGCACGATCGAGCGTGTCGGGGCTCGTGCCGATCGCGGCGCCGACGCGCAGGGCGCCCCGCTCGTCCTTGCAGGCGCGCGGGAACTCGGTGGCCTTCTGGAAGTCCTTCACCGTGATCATGCCCTTGAGGACATAGTCGTCGCCCACCACGAGCACCTTCTCGATGCGGTGCTTGTGCAGCAGGCCGAGCACCTCTTCCTTCGGCGCTCCCTCGCGCACGGTCACGAGGCGCTCGCGCGGCGTCATCACCGACGACACCGGCGAGTCGTAACGGGTTTCGAAGCGCAGGTCGCGGTGCGTGACGATGCCGACCGCCTGGCCGTCGCGCACCACCGGCACGCCGGAGATGTTCTTGGCCCGCGTGAGCTCGAGCACTTCGCGGATGGTCGCCTCGGGGCGCACGGTGATCGGGTCGTGGATGATGCCGCTCTCGAAGCGCTTCACCCGCGCGACCTCGCGCGCCTGCTGGTCGACCGGCATGTTCTTGTGAATGATGCCGATGCCGCCTTCCTGCGCGATGGAGATCGCCAGGCGGTGCTCGGTCACGGTGTCCATCGCAGCGGAGACGACCGGCAGGTTGAGCCGGATGCCGCGCGTGAGCTGGGTACCGAGGCTGACCTCGTGCGGCAGCACCTGCGAATACGCAGGTACCAGCAGGACGTCGTCGAAGGTGAGGGCTTCCTCGAGGATGCGCAGCATGGGCTGATCCGGGCGGGAAAAAGGAAGCGGGGAATTGTACCCGCCGGGGGCACCCCGGGGAAAGCCGCCCGAGGGCCCGGCAGGCGTCCTTGAGTCCGCTAA
>JAGVUU010000234.1 GCA_019136105.1 Gammaproteobacteria bacterium | reverse complement strand
AGCCGCGGCTGCGCATGCCGGAGATCAGCCTCTCTTCGAAGTGGCCGAGGCCGCCCTTGCGCTTCCACGCCGCCATCCCACGCCGGAGCGCGTCCGCCTCGCCCGGCGTGAACCCCGCCGCGACGATCGCGAGCTGCATCACCTGCTCCTGGAAGATCGGCACGCCGAGCGTGCGCTTCAGCACACCCTCCACTTCCGCACTCGGATAGCTCACCGGCTCGAGCCCGCCCCTCCTGCGCAGATACGGGTGGACCATGTCGCCCTGGATCGGCCCGGGCCGGATGATCGCCACCTCGATCACGAGGTCGTAGTAGGTGCGCGGCTTGAGTCGCGGCAACATCGCCATCTGCGCGCGCGACTCGATCTGGAACACGCCCACCGTGTCGGCGTGACCGATCATGTCGTAGACGACCGGGTCCTCGGCGGGCACGGTGGCGAGCGTCCAGCCCGTGCCGCGGTGCTGCTCGACGAGGTCGAACGCGCGGCGGATCGCCGTGAGCATGCCGAGGCCGAGCACGTCCACCTTGAGGAGCCCGAGCGCGTCGAGGTCGTCCTTGTCCCACTGGATGACGGTGCGGTCGGGCATCGCGGCGTTCTCGACCGGCACGAGTTCCTCGAGCAGGCCGCGCGCGATGACGAACCCGCCGACGTGCTGCGACAGGTGCCGCGGGAAGCCGAGCAGCGCGCGGGCGAGCGTGAGCACGCGGGACAGCACCGGGTTCGCGGGGTCGAGGCCGACGTCGCGGACGCGTTCCTCGGCGATGCGCGAACCGTCCCACCACTGCATCGAGCGGGCGAGCGCCGCCACCTGCAGCGTGTCGAGGCCCATGGCACGCGCCACGTCGCGCAGCGCGCTGCGCGGCCGGTAGCAGATGACCGTGGCGGCGAGCGCGGCGCGGTGGCGGCCGTACTTGGCGTAGAGGTACTGGATCACCTCCTCGCGCCGCTCGTGCTCGAAGTCGACGTCGATGTCGGGCGGTTCGTTGCGCTCGCGCGAGATGAAGCGCTCGAACAGCAGTGACATGCGCGCGGGGTCGACCTCGGTGATGCCGAGGCAGAAGCACACCGCCGAGTTGGCCGCCGAGCCGCGCCCCTGGCAGAGGATGCCGCGCGAGCGGGCGTAGCTCACGATGTCGTGGACGGTGAGGAAATAGGCCTCGTAGTTCAGGTCGGCGATCAGCTCGAGCTCGTGGTCGATGAGCGCACGCGCCGCGGACGGCGTGCCGTCCGGCCAGCGACGCCGCTCACCGTCCGCCGTGAGCCTGCGCAACCAGCTTGCCGGCGTCTCGCCCTCGGGTACGATCTCGCGCGGATATTCATAGCGCAGTTCGTCGAGCGAGAACGTGCAGCGTGCGGCGATGTCGAGCGTGCTTTCCAGCAGCTCCGGCGGGTACAGCTCGCGCAGCCGCGGCAACGGACGCAGGTGCCGTTCGCCGTTCGGGAACAGCGCGTAGCCCGCCTGCTCCACCGGCACGCCGAGCCGCGTGGCGGCAAGCACGTCCTGCAGCGCACGCCGGCCGTGCACGTGCATGTGCACGTCGCCGGCGGCCACCAGCGGCAATCGCAGCTCCCGGCCGAGCTGCTGCAAGGACGCGAGACGGCGGCGATCCTGTCCGGTGGTGAGCAGTTCGACTGCGATCCACAGACGGCCGGGGAATAGGCGTTCCAGCCAGGCAGCCTCGGTCGGGTCCGGGTGGGAACTCGGCAGCCACAGCGCCAGACAGGAAGACAAGGCGGTAATGACTGGGGGGTGGGGGGCGGTAGCGGAGGCCGACTGAGTCGGCTGATCTCCGTCTTCACTACCCCCTACCCCCTGATCACCACCCCCTTTCCGTGCGTCGAAGTCGCTACGCCTCAGCCTGTAGCTGCCCTTCTCCGCCGCCCGCCGCGCCCGCGTGATCAGGCGGCAGAGCTGTCCGTAGCCCGTGCGATCGGTGGCGAGCAGCACGCAACGCAGGCCGTCCTCGAGGCGGAACTCGCTGCCGACGATCAGCTTGAAGCCGTGCTCGCGTGCCGCAACGTGCGCGCGCACCGCGCCGGCCACGGAGCACTCGTCGGTGACGGCGAGCGCCGCGTAGCCGAGTTCGACGGCGCGCGCGACGAGTTCCTCCGGATGCGAGGCGCCGCGCAGGAAGCTGAAATTGGTGAGGCAGTGCAGCTCGGCGTAAGCCATGACGGGCACCCGCGGGTACGCAGCCTCAGCCGAACACGCCGTGCAGGAACCAGCGGCCCGGCGCGCGGCGCTCGCGGAAGATCCACAGGCGGGCGCCGGCCGGCGTGCGCGCGACGTAGTAGTCGCGCCGCGCGTCGCGGCCGTCCCACCAGCCCGACTCGATGCGCTCCGGCCCTTCCTCGATCTCGAGCGGCCCTTCGTAGCGCGGCCGCTCGTTCCCTTCGAGCGGCTGTGGTTCGGCGAGCAGCCAGACGGGGCGGGAAGAATGCGGAAAATGGGGACATTCTCCTGTTTCCTCCGTCAGGTACCGGCGCAACGGAGGAGCTCGCGAAAACAGGAGAATGTCCCCATTTCTTTCCGGGCGGTGTTCGGGCACGAGGCGCAGTCCGTGCACGGCCTCCGCGCCGAGGCGCGCCTGCAACCGCTCGACGAGCTGGGGCACCGCGGCACCACCGCGACAGTCGCGCGCAAAGAGATCCGTCGCCGCCGCGCGTGCCTCGACGAGCGGCCCACTGCGCAGGCGTACGGCACGCACGGGCTCGCACAGCTCGATGCGGGCGAGGCGTTCGTGCAACACGCCCGTGATCCGCGCGACCGACCCCACCGGTTCGGCAAACCTGAGCCGCAACCGCGTCGCCGGCGCCTCGCGATGCAGCAGGCGGAACTCGAGCGCGTCGACAGCCGCACCCCGCCCGCGCAGGAAAACACACAGGTCTTCGAGCAGCGGTTCGCACGCGCGCTGCAGGCGGTCGGTGTCGCTGAGCTCGGGCTCGAGATCGCGGCGCGCGACGAAACGCCCGGCCGCGACGAAGCCGGCACGTGGATCGTGCGCGTGACCGAGCGCTCGATCGAGCTCGAGACGCATGCGCGGCTCGAAACGCCGGGCGAAGCCGTCGCGTGGCAGGCGCAGGCACTCGCCCACCGCGCGCACGCCCATCGTCGCGAGGGACTGCAGCGCACGTTCGGGCCAGCGGGTGACCACAAGCGGCAGTGGCGCGAGACGGGCGGCCAGGGCATCCGGCCGGCGCAGCGCCACCTCCTCGCCAGCCCGTGCGAACCATAGCGAGGCGAGTGCCGCAGGCGTGAGCGCGAGACGTGGCTCGAGCCCGCGTGACTGCAGGCGCTGGCGCACCAGTTCACACAAGCGCCGCGCGCCGCCGAACAACCGCAAGCTGCCGCGCACCTCGAGCAGCACGGCGTCGGGCGGCTCGAGGTTCACGCGGGGCGTGAAGTCGAGCGCAGCGGTCGCGGTCGCTTCGAGCATCGCACGTTCGCGGCCCGGATCGCGTGACACGACGTGCAGGCCCGGTTGCAGCGCGAGCGCCGAGTTGAGCGCCATGCCGCGCACGACCCCGGCGGCGGCCGCCTGCGCATCGCAGTCGCAGACCACTTTCGCGCCGCGCTCGAGATCGACCACGACGACGGGTGCGGAAGTATCGGGCTGCAGCGATTCGAGCACGTAGTGCGGCAGGTGTACCGCGAGCCAGAGTTCGCGTGCGGCCGGTGCAGCAGGCGCCGGATCACCTGCTCCGCGCCGGCGGCCGCCTCCCGGGGCGAGGCGCGGCCGCGGGCGCTCACGCTTTTCCGGCGCGGGTGCCGGTGCCGGCAGCAGAGGCACTCCGGGCGTGACCCGCGGCTGGCCGGACCGCGCCATGGTCAGTGAGCGCGCGTGGATGCGGCGACGTCGATCCAGCCGAGCTGCACGCTCGCGGGACGTCCGCCGCGACTCTTCAGGATGCGCGCCGTGAGCCCCATGGCCGTGCCCTCGAGCGCGATGCGCAGCACCGCAGGCGAAGGTTCTTGCGCATCGCGCAGGCGGCGGAACAGCACTGCGAGGCAATGCGACTGCTCTGCCGCGAGCTGCAGCCGGCGCAGGCCCTGCCGGTCGCGGCACGCCGCCCAACCGAGCACCGCACGGCAGGCACCCGAACGCAACGCCTGCTCCATCGCCCACTCTGCCGGTGGCGCGCGCACCACGAGGATGCGGCTCACGTCGATGCCACAAGCTGCGAGCGCGGGCGCATACGGTGGATGAGGCGGCGAAATGCAGGCGAGCCAGCCGCCCTCGTTCCCGTCGCGGCAGAGGCGGGCCAGCGCCGGCAGCAGCAGGCTCAACTCGCCGATGCCCGTGCGGTCGGCGAGGATCTCGACGAGCCCCTGCAACGGCCAGCCGCCGCCCGGCAGCACGCGATCGAGCGCGGCATATCCCGTGGGCAACCCCGCGCGGCCCGTGGCCCCGCCCTGCTCACGAGCGCGCCAGAGGGCGGGATGCTGCAGGAGTGAGTCGAGGGACATGGGGAAAAGGCAGTGAATGGTGATTAGTGAATAGTGAATAGGGGAAGAAGGTACCGGCGGCAGGACTACGTGGGACTGTGGGTGGGAGATACGCAGAGAGCGCCAGCGTCTTCCGGCTATTCACCATTCACCAATCACCATTCACCGGCCGCTTCCTCACGCCCTGCCCGCCTCCTGCCGCACCACACCGACCACCACGCCTTCGATGATCAGCGACTCCTGCTTGAGATCGACGCGCAGCGGCTCGAAGTCACGGTTCTCGGGCAGCAGCCACACCACCGAGCCATCCTGCTTGTAGCGCTTCACGGTGACTTCGTTCTCGAGGCGCGCGACGACGATCTGCCGGTTGCGCACCTCGGGCGTGCGGTGCACTGCGACGAGGTCGCCGTCGAGGATGCCGACATCGCGCATGCTCATGCCGCGCACCTTGAGCAGGTAGTGCGGGCGCGGCTGGAACAGGTTCGGATCGATCTGGTAGTGCGCCTCGATGTTTTCCTCGGCGAGGATCGGGCGGCCGGCGGCGACGCGGCCGATGAGCGGCAGGCCCATCTGCTCGCGCAGCGAATCGCGCAGCTGGATGCCGCGTGACGCGCCGGGCCTCAGGTCGAGAACTCCCTTGCGCTGCAGGGCGCGCAGGTGCTCTTCGGCGGCGTTGGCCGACCTGAAGCCGAGCGCCTCGGCGATCTCGGCACGCGTCGGCGGCATGCCGTGCTCGGCGAGCGCGTCCTGGATGAAGCGCAGGACCTGGCGCTGGCGTGGGGTGAGATCGTCCATGGCGGCTCCTGTATGTTCGTACAGTATGTGTTTTTATATACAGGTCGGGGGCGGCTTGCAAGCGGCA
>JAGVUU010000290.1 GCA_019136105.1 Gammaproteobacteria bacterium | reverse complement strand
TGTCCTTGAACGGCGGCCGCGTCAGGTTGAAGCCGTAGTAATACACACTGAGCTGCGGCGACACGTGCAGTTCGCCCGGCAGGTTCTCCTGTATCCAGCCGAACTGCTGGGGCGGCACGATGTAGGTCACGTCGAGCTCGCCGGCACGGTACTGGCGGAACTCGGTGCCGGCTTCGGCGTGGTGCAGGTAGCGCACGCGCGAGACGTGCGTCGCGGCATCGTTCCAGTAGTGCGTGTTGCGCGCGGCGACCACGTGCGAGCCCACCACCCAGTCCTCGAGCACGAACGCCCCGTTCGATACGAGGTTGCCGGGCCGCGCGTACTCCGCGCCGTGCTGTGCCAGCGAAGGGCCATGCACGGGGAAGGTGCTCGGATGCGCGAGGATGCCGAGCAGGTACGGCGCCGGGTTCACGAGCTGGACCACGACGGTGCGATCGTCCGGCGCCCTCACGCCGAGAGTGTCCGGCGCCTGCTTGCCGGCGACGATGGCCGGGGCATTGAGCACAGGTTCGAGGACCTGCGCGTACGGCGACGCCGTGGCCGGATCGACGAGCCGGCGCATGCCGGCCACGAAATCGCCGGCCACCACCGGATCACCGTTCGACCAGCGCAACCCCTCGCGCAGCCGGAACATGTACTCGAGGCCGTCCGCGCTCACCGTCCACGATTCGGCCGCGGCAGGCACGGCGCCACCGTCCGGACCGACGGCCGTCAGGCCTTCGAACAAGTCCCGCTGGATGTTGAACGACGCATCGGTGCGGCTGCGTTGCGGGTCCAGCGTGTCGGGCTCGGGCCCGTTGCCCCGCCGCAGCGTCGTGGGATCGGCCGCGGCAACGGTCTTGCCTGCTTCTGCCGGCGCCGGCGCCGGCTTGCCGCCGCCGCAGGCTACGAGCAGCGAAGCCAGGCCTGCCGTCACCACTGCATACAGGCTTGCAGGCACGGCGCGCGTCAGTCTGGTCATGGGGTCAACGTCCTCGCGCGGCGCGTGCCGGGCTGTCCGCCCCGGCATCGCGTCGTTTCAAGTGAACGAGCAGCAACGACACCGCCGCTGGCGTGATGCCCGGAATGCGGGCCGCCTGGCCGAGCGTCGCCGGGCGGTGCTCGATGAGCCGCTGGCGCACTTCGTTCGAGAGCCCGCGCACGGCCGAGTAGTCGAAATCCTGCGCCAGTGGCGTTTCCTCGTGGCGGCGCTGGCGTTCGATCTCCTCATGCTGCCGCTCGATGTAGCCGCGGTACTTGGCTTGCACGTCCACCTGCACGGGAACCTGGATCGCCAGGCGTTCATCTTCACGCCACTCGTCCGTGCTCTCGCCCACCACTTCGGCCAGCGCCTCGTAGGACACCTCCGGGCGGCGGAGCAGTTCGAGCGCACGCTGCTCGCGTGACAGTGGTCCGAAACGCGCTTCCGCAGCGGCGCCCGTCGGGGCGCCCGGCCGGACCCAGGCATGCTGCAAGCGGTGCAGCTCGCTTTCGACGCCCGCGCGCTTGGCCTCGAAGAAACGCCAGCGCTCGTCGTCCACGAGCCCGAGTTCCCGGCCCTTGGGCGTGAGCCTCAGGTCGGCGTTGTCCTCGCGCAGGGTGAGCCGGTACTCCGCGCGGCTGGTGAACATCCGGTACGGCTCGGGCGCGCCGCGCGTGATCAGGTCGTCGATCAGCACGCCGATGTAGGCGTCGCTGCGGCGCGGCCACCACGGCTCGCGCTCCTGCACCGCGAGCGCCGCATTGACGCCGGCGACGATGCCCTGCGCCGCCGCCTCCTCGTAACCGGTGGTGCCGTTGATCTGCCCCGCGAAGTAGAGGCCCGGCACGTGCCGTGTCTCGAGCGTGGGCTGCAGGTCGCGCGGGTCGAAGAAGTCGTATTCGATCGCGTAGCCCGGCCGCGTGATGTGCGCGTGCTCGAAGCCGCGGATGCTGCGCACGAACGCGTGCTGCACGTCGAACGGCAGGCTGGTCGAGATGCCGTTCGGGTACACCTCGTGCGTGTCGAGGCCTTCGGGCTCGATGAAGATCTGGTGCGACGCCTTGTCGGCAAAGCGCACCACCTTGTCCTCGACGGACGGGCAGTAGCGCGGTCCCACGCCTTCGATCACGCCCGTGAACATCGGCGAACGGTCGGTGCCCGCACGGATCAGTTCATGCGTGCGCTCGTTCGTGGCCGTGATGTGGCAGGCGACCTGGCGCGGGTGCTCAGCGCGCAGGCCGAGGTACGAGAACACCGGCACCGGCTCGTCGCCGGGCTGCGCCTGCAAGCTGGAGTAATCGATGGTGCGGCCGTCGATGCGCGGCGGCGTGCCGGTCTTGAGGCGGCCGACGCGGAACGGCAGCGCGCGCAGCTTTTCTGCGAGCTTGTTCGACGGGGGATCACCCGCCCGGCCACCGGCATACTGCTCGAGCCCGACGTGAATGCGGCCACCGAGGAACGTCCCGACCGTGAGCACCACGACCCGCGCGGCGAACTCGATGCCGGCCTGCGTGATCACGCCCACCGCGCGGCCGTCCTCGAGCTTGAGGTCGGCGACTTCCTGCTGGAACAGGGTGAGGTTCGCCTGGTTCTCGAGCACGCTGCGCACGGCGCGCTTGTAGAGCTGGCGGTCGGCCTGCGCGCGCGTGGCGCGCACCGCCGGACCCTTGCTCGCGTTCAGGGTGCGGAACTGGATGCCCGCGCGGTCGATCGCGCGCGCCATGATGCCCCCGAGCGCGTCGATCTCCTTCACGAGGTGGCCCTTGCCGATGCCACCGATGGCCGGATTGCAGCTCATCTGGCCGAGCGCCTCGATGCTCTGCGTGACGAGCAGCGTGCGGCACCCCATCCGGGCCGCGGCACACGCGGCCTCGGTGCCGGCGTGCCCGCCGCCCACCACGATGACGTCGAAGTTCTCCGTGTAGCGCAAGTTGCAGATCCTCCGGCTGCGCATTCTACGGCGCGCCGGCCGCCGTCAGGCGTCGAGCAGCGCCCGGAATGCGGCGAGGCGCAAATCCACGAACCGGCGGGCCTGCCGCTCGTAGCGGTTGGCCCAGTAGCCGCGCGTGAGCCACTCTCGGATGTAAGCGATCGTGCTCAGCCGGCCCACGTTCCATTGCCGCAGCACGTGGAAATACTCGTGCAACACCAGCGCGGGGTCGGCGAAGAACTCCTCGGCCGAACCGCGCAGCAGGATGCGGTTGCGGCGCGTCGTGGCACGTGCCCCGAAGTGCAGGCGCGCGTACCAGGAGCGCTCGACGATCTCGACGTCGTCGACGGCGTCACCGAGCAGCGCGATGAGCGACGTGCGCAGCCGCTCCGGCATGGCCTCGGCGGTACGCAAGCGTCAGCCCTGCGGCGCTTCCGCCGCGGCGGCAGCAGCCTTCCGGCGCGCGCGGGCCCCTGTCTTGCGTGCAGCCGGGCGGACGCGCGACTTCGCGGTCGCGCGCTTCGCCGGGCGGGCCGATGGCGACTTGCGTGCACGTGCCGGCTTGGCCGCCGGCGCCGGGCTCGTCTCCTCGGCCACCGCAACCTCGTCGCCGAGGGACGGTTCATCGGCCCCCGATGCCGCGTAACGGGCCGCCGCTTCCTGGAGGTCGGCGAAGCTGGAGCGCAGGCATTCGGCGAACGCCGCGGGGTCCGGCATCATCTCGCGGCACGACACCGCACAGATCCACATCGTGCCGTTGTAGCTGAAGCCGGTGACGTTGAGCCCGATGCCGTCCAGCGCAATGCTGATCGGCGAGTAGTTCACGAGCTGTGCGCCAGCCATGTAGAGCGGCACGTCCGGCCCGCGCACGTTCGATACGATGAGCCCGATCTTCGGCAGCTTGACGTTGCGCACCAGGGCGCCGGCCACCGGCGCGGGCAGGTACTCGAGGAGGTCGCGCGCGAGTTCCTTGCCGACGGCGTCGGTGACGCGCTTCGAGGTCTCCGCGCTCTCGGCGATCGCGCGCAGCCGCAGCAGCGGGTCGGCGATGTCCGAGTAGACGGGCATGAACGTGAAGCCCACCTGGTTGCCGCGGTCGCCGCCCTTGTCCTCGCCGCGCAGGGTCATGGGTACCCCTGCGATCATCGACGTGTCGGGCAGCTCGTGCCGGTCACCGAGGTACTTGTTGAGCGCGCCGCCCACGATGGCGAGGAACAGGTCGTTGAGCGTCACCCCGCCGACCTGCTTGCGAATCGTCTTGAACTCCGCGAGCGGGAGGCCGGCCGCTTCGAATACCCGGTGTGCCGACACGTCGCCGCTGAAGCGCGTCTTCGGCGGCAACTTCGCGAGCAGCGGGCTCAGGTCGCCGGACAGCAGCGTGCGCAGCTGTGGCAGCAGTGACGAGCCCAGCTCCGACAGGTTGCCGACAGCACCGGCGCCGAGGGACGCCACGCGCTTCGCCGTGCCGAGCGAGAACCGTGCGAGCGACGGAAGCCGGCCGATGTTCTGGACGAGCGCGCGCGAGTAGAGCTCCGGCAACAGCGGGTCACGGTCGGCGGTGAAGCCGCCGAGCGGCGCGTCGTCCTCGTCGATCGGCTCGGGCGTGAGCGAATGCAGCGCCTTCAGCAGCTCCGTGCCCGACTCGCCGTCGATGATGGCGTGGTGCATCTTGGTGTAGAGCGCGAAGCTGCCGGCCGGCACGCCCGCCACGTTGTGCAGGCCCTCGATGATGTAGGCCTCCCACAGCGGCTTGCTGCGGTCGAGCGCGCGCGAGTGCAGTCGCGCCACCTGGATGCACAGCTGGCGCCAGTCGCCGGGGTGCGGCAGCGCGATGTGGCGCACGTGGAACTCGACGTCGATGCCCGAGTCCTCGACCCAATAAGGACGATCGAGCGACAGCGGCACCTGCACCAGCCGGCGGCGGAACTGCGGGAACTCCTCGACGCGCGCCGCGAAGTGGCGCAGCACGTCCTTGAAGCGCACCTTGCCGCCCGGGGCGGTGGACGGGTCGTAGATCGCGAGCGAGGCGACGTGCATGAAATTGTTGCCGTGCTCGAGCTGCAGGAACATTGCGTCGGCGCCGGAAAGCTGCTTCATAACGGTCTCGTGTGGTCCGCCGCCGCGGCCGCGGGCCGGGGTGACGTCATTTGACGGGGTCGATCAGACTACTTGCCGGCGGCCGACACGTCCATTGCCGTCGGCCAGAGGCAGGCACACGGTCGGTTCCAATGCGTGAGCCGGAGTTACTTCCCGATGCAGAAGCTCGAGAAGATGCGGCCCAGCAGGTCGTCGCTGGTGACCTCGCCGGTGATCTCACCCAATTGCCTCTGGGCGTCGGTGAGTTCCTGCGCGACGAGCTCGCCGGCGTGCCGCTCGGTGAGCAGCCGGTGCGCTTCCTCGACGTGCGCGCGGGCACGGCGCAACGCCTCGAGGTGCCGGGCACGGGCCGACAGCACACCGCTGCCGGCGGCATGAAACCCGACGCAGTCCTTCAGGTGGGTCCGCAGCGTGTCGAGTCCTGC
>JAGVUU010000084.1 GCA_019136105.1 Gammaproteobacteria bacterium | reverse complement strand
GCGAGCACCACGGCCTTGAGGGCGGCGACCTGCTGCTCGGCGGCCGCATCGGCCGGGAACTCCCCGGCACGCGGGTACGCCTCGAGCATGATGGTCGGGCCGGTGCGCCCGGCAAGCGGACCGACGCGCTCCCAGATCTCCTCGGTGATGAACGGCATCAGTGGGTGCAGCATGCGCAGCGTGGCCTCGAGCACCTCGACCAGCGTGCGGCGTGCGCCGCGCTTGGCCGAGGGTGTTGCATCGGCCGACTGCAGCACGGGTTTCGCGAGCTCCAGGTACCAGTCGCAGAACTCGTACCAGACGAACTCGTAGATCGCCTGCGCCGCGAGGTCGAAACGGTAGCCGGCGAGGTTGTCGCGCACCGACTGGACCGCCGCGCCGAGCCGGCCGCGTATCCAGCGGTCCGCGACGCCGTGCTCGGCGTCGCCAGCCGCGGTGTCGGCGGCATGCTCCTCGGTATGCATGAGCACGAAGCGCGCGGCGTTCCACAGCTTGTTGCAGAAGTTGCGGTAGCCCTCGACGCGTCCGAGGTCGAAGCGGATGTCGCGCCCCATGGTGGCGAGCGCGGCGAACGTGAAACGCAGCGCGTCGGTGCCGTAGGAAGGCATGCCCTGCGGGAACTGCTTGCGCGTGGCCTTCTCGATCGCCGCCTTCATCTGCGGCTGCATCAGGCCGGTGGTGCGCTTGGCGACCAGGTCGTCCGCGCTGATGCCGTCGATCAGGTCGAGCGGGTCGATGATGTTGCCCTTCGACTTCGACATCTTCTGGCCGTGCTCGTCGCGGATCAGGCCGGTGATGTACACCTCGCGGAACGGCACGTCGCCCGCGAACTCGAGGCCCATCATGATCATCCGGGCCACCCAGAAGAAGATGATGTCGAAGCCCGTCACCAGCACCGTCGAGGGATAGAACGCCGCGAGTTCCGGTGTCTGCCGCGGCCAGCCCAGCGTGGAGAACGGCCATAGCGCCGAGCTGAACCACGTGTCGAGCACGTCCTCGTCCCGGCGCAGCGCCACGGCCGTGCCGTGCTTTCGCGTCGCTTGCACCTGCGCATCGGCCTCGCTGCGCGCGACATACACGTTGCCCGCGTCGTCGTACCACGCGGGGATGCGGTGGCCCCACCACAGCTGGCGGCTGATGCACCAGTCCTGGATGTTGCGCATCCACTGGTAGTAGGTCTTCGCCCAGTTGTCGGGCACGAAGCGGATGCGGCCGTCCTCGACCACCTTGATCGCGGGCTCGGCGAGCGGCGCGATGCGGACGTACCACTGGTCGGTGAGCCACGGCTCGAGCACGGCGCCGCTGCGGTCGCCGCGCGGGACGGGCAGGGTGTGCGGGTCGGTCTTCTCGAGCAGGCCGGCGGTTTCGAGGTCGGCGACCACGCGCTTGCGCGCTTCGAAACGGTCGAGGCCGCGGTAGGCGACAGGCACCGCGTCGTTCATCGCGGCGTCGGCCGTGAGCACGTTGATCATCGGCAAGCCGTGGCGCTTGCCGATCTCGTAATCGTTGAAGTCATGCGCGGGGGTGATCTTCACGCAGCCGCTGCCGAAGGCCGGGTCGACGTACTCGTCGGCGATGACCGGGATCAGCCGGTCGGTGAGCGGCAGGCGGATCTGCCGGCCGACCAGGTGCCGGTAGCGCTCGTCCCCGGGGTGCACCGCGACGGCGGTGTCGCCGAGCATCGTCTCCGGGCGCGTGGTGGCGACCACGAGGTGGCCGGAGCCGTCGGCGAGCGGATAGCGCAGGTGCCAGAGGTGGCCGGGCTCGGGTTCGGACACGACCTCGAGGTCCGAGAGCGCGGTGTGCAGCACCGGGTCCCAGTTGACGAGACGCTGACCTCTATAGATGAGGCCCTTCTCGTACAGGCGGACGAACACCTCGGCGACAGCTGCCGAGAGGCCCTCGTCCATGGTGAAGCGGTCCCGCGACCAGTCCACCGAGTCGCCGAGGCGGCGCATCTGGCGCGAGATGGTGCCACCCGACTGCTCCTTCCACGCCCACACGCGCCCGACGAACGCCTCGCGGCCCAGGTCCTGGCGCGACTTGCCTTCGCCGTTCAGCTGGCGCTCGACCACCATCTGCGTGGCGATGCCCGCGTGGTCGGTGCCCGGCTGCCACAGCGCGCGGTCGCCCTCCATGCGGCGGTAACGCGTGAGCGCGTCCATCAGCGTGTGCTGGAACGCGTGGCCCATGTGCAGCGTGCCCGTCACGTTGGGCGGCGGGATCATGATGCAGAAGGGCGGGCCGTCACCCCGTGGGGCGAACCAGCCGGCGGCCTCCCAGCGTGCGTAGATGCGGGACTCGATGTCGGCCGGGGCGTAGCTTTTGTCCATGCTCGGGGTCAGTGGGAGCGCTCGGGCCCCTGGAAGTGTTCTTCGATGATGCGGCTGATCAGCGTCGGCAGCTCGGAGCGCAGGCGGTCGGATACCTGCTCGAGCAGCAGCGCTTCCATCTCGCGGCAGGCGTTGTGCACCAGTTCGTCCGCTTGTTCGTGGATGGCGATCGTGAGGTGCGCCTCGAGTTCGTCGAGGAACAGCCGCGTGCGGTCGATCGGCGCCGCGTCGGCCTCGTCCTCGACGATGTCGGTCAGGACCGGGATGGTGTCGGGCGTCTGGTTCACGGCGTCACCTCAGTTCAGAGATCGTGCTTCGTCGGCGTGAGGCCGGCGTCGGCATAGCCGCGCCAGCGCAGGCGGGCTCGCCGCTTCGTATCCTCGTCGGCGCCGACCACTTCGCAGATGCGCCCGAACCGTGCCGGCTCGGACGGGCCGTCGGGTGCGAGGTTGATCAGTACGTCGCGGTGCGATTCCGGAAGCGCGCCGCTCGCGATCAGCACGGGCGTGTGCTCGGCGACCGCGGGCTCCGTCGGCCACACGGCATGCGGCACGAAGCTGCGGTCGCTGAACGTCCACATCAGTTCGTCGACCTCGGCGGTTTCCGACGGGCTCGCGGTGCGCACCGCCACGCGCAGCCCTTGCTCGTACGCCTTCTCGGCCAGGCGGCAGGCCGTGGTGAGTCGCGCGCGCGGGTCCGCGGCGCCGAGCAGGTAGAAGTCGACCTGGGTCGCGCCGGCCACGTTCAGGGCAGGTGGAGCAGGAAATCGACCAGCAGCGGCACCGGCCGGCCGGTGCTGCCCTTGTGGGCGCCGGTGACGTACGCCGTGCCGGCGATGTCGATGTGCGCCCAGCGGAGGCCGTCGGTGAACTTCGCGAGGAAGCAGGCCGCGGTGATCGCGCCGCCGTCGCGGCCGCAGGCGTTCGCGAAGTCGGCGAAATTGCTCTTCAGCTGGTCGTGGTATTCCTCGGCCATCGGCATGTGCCAGGCGCGATCCTCGGCCCGGCGGCCGGCTTCCTCGATCTCCGCGGCGAGGTCGTCGTCGTTGCTCATCACCGCGCTGGTGTGCGCGCCGAGCGCGATCACGCACGCGCCGGTGAGCGTGGCGATGTCCACCACCACCGCCGGCTTGAAGCGGCGGGAGTAGGTGAGGGCATCGCAGAGGATCAGGCGGCCCTCGGCGTCGGTGTTGATCACCTCGATCGTCTGCCCGGACATGCTGCGCACGACGTCGCCCGGCTTGGTGGCCCGGCCGCTCGGCATGTTCTCGCACGCCGGCACGACGCCGATCAGGTTGCGCTTCAGCCCGATCTCGGCGGCTGCCTTCAGGGCGCCGAACACGCTCGCGGCGCCGGTCATGTCGAACTTCATCTCGTCCATGCCCGGCGGCTGCTTCAGCGAGATGCCGCCGGTGTCGAACGTGACGCCCTTGCCGACCAGCACCACGGGCGCCTCGCCCTTCTCACCGCCGTCGTGACGCAGGAGGATCAGCTTGGCGGGCTCGTCGGTGCCGGCCGTCACCGACAGGAACGAGCCCATCTTCAGGCGCTTCAGTTCCGGCTCGTCGAGGATCTCGGCGCGGACGCTCCTGTACTGCTTCGCGAGCTCGCGCGCCTGCTTGGCGAGATAAGTCGGCGTGCAGACGTTCGCCGGCAGGTTCGCGAGGTCGCGGGTGAGCGCTGCGCCAGCGGCGATGCCGCGACCGTGCTCCAGGCCGCGCCCGGCCTCCTTGACCTGGTCCTTCCCGGCAAGAGCGACGCCAAAGTTCTTCAGCGCGGGCACTGGAGGCTGGCGCGTGCTGCGGATCGCGGGCACGCGGTACAGCGCATGACCCACGGACTCGGCCGCCAGCCGGCCACGGTAGTAGGCGTCGGTCGCTGCGATGGGCTCGACCGACAGGAAACTCACGGCGTCGCGTGCGCCGGTCTTCGCGACCGCAGCCGCGGCGGCGAGCATGGCCTTCTTGTACTGCTTGCGACCGAATGATTCTTTCTTGCCCAGGCCGACGAGCAGCACTCGCTCGCAGGGGGCGTGGTCCACGTCGAGCAGGGAGCACTCGCCGAGCTTGCCGCGGGCGTCGTGCCGCTTCACCAGGCGGGCGATGCGGCCACCGAGCACGGCGTCGAGCTGGGCGGCTGCGGTCGAGAGCGTGCCGGACTCGTACAGTCCGACGATGGCGCATTCCGTGCGCTGTCGCGCAGCCGAGCCGCTCACGGCGTAAAAACGCATGGTTCGTGTCCTTGCTCTTTCGTGTTGCTACACTTGTCCGGCGCGTCCGCGCGGACGCCGAAGTCTACCGTTTCCCGTCCGGAGCCGCGACCTGTGCTCACCCGGTTGGACCGCTACCTGCTGCGTGAAGTCGCCCAGACCTCCGTGGCCGTCACCGGCGTGCTGCTCGTCATCCTGCTGTCGAACCAGCTCGCGCGGGTATTGGGGCAGGCGGCCCAGGCGGAATTCCCGGGCAGCGTGGTATTGACGCTCATCGGCCTGACCACCCTGCAGCAACTCACGGTCCTGGTGCCGGTGGGCCTGTTTCTCGGCATCGTGCTCGCGCTCGGGCGCCTCTACCACGAGAGCGAGATGACGGCGATTTCGGCCTGCGGCGTGGGTCCGCTCAGCATCTACCGGCCGATCGCGCTGTTTACACTGCTGGTGGTGGGGTTGCTTGCGGCCCTCTCGTTCCGCGTCGTGCCGGAGGCCGGTGCGCGCGTGCAGCAGATCCGGGCGGAGGCCCTGCGCACCGCGCAGTTCGGGGCGCTGGAGGCCGGACGGTTCCGTTCCTTCGCCGGCGGCGACGCGGTCTTCTACGCCGAGAAGGTCCAGCGCTCCGGGCAGCTGCAGGGCGTGTTCGTGCAACGGCGCGACCAGGACCGCCTCGAGATCGCCGTGGCGGAGCGGGCCGAGCAGCGTGGCGCGGGCCAGGCCGAGCAGCTGTTCGTGCTGTACGACGGCCGCCGTTACGAGGGCGTCCCGGGCAGCAACGAGTGGCGGGTCGTCGAGTTTGCCGAGCACGGCATCCCGGTGCGCATGCCTGAGTTCAAGGCCAAGAAGGAGCGCCGCGCGGTCAAGCCGACCGCTGCCCTGATC
>JAGVUU010000288.1 GCA_019136105.1 Gammaproteobacteria bacterium | reverse complement strand
CGAATCGCACCACGGCGTCAACCCGCTCGCGATCCTGCGCGCGCTGTTCGTCAACGTGCGCGCGGGCCAGGTGGAGCAGGGCGGCAGCACGCTCACGCAGCAGCTGGTGAAGAGCTACTTCCTCGACAACCGCCAGACCCTGCGCCGCAAGGCCGAAGAAGCGGTCATGGCCGTCATTCTCGAATCACGTTTCGAGAAGGCGGACATCATGAACGCCTACATCAACGAGATCTGGCTCGGCCAGGACGGCAACCGGGCGGTGCACGGCTTCGGCCTCGCGAGCCAGTTCTACTTCGGCAAGCCGCTGGCCGAACTCGATCTTGCGGAGATCGCGCTGCTGGTCGCCATCGCGCGCGGCCCGTCCTACTACAATCCGCGCCGCCACCCGGAGCGCGCCCTCGAGCGCCGCAACCTCGTGCTGCGCGTGCTCGTGGAACAGGAAGTGGTGGGCGCCGACGAGGCGGACGCCGCTGCGAAGAAGCCGCTCGGCGTGGCCGAGGCGGGCACCAAGGGCGGCAGCTTCTACCCGGCGTTCCTCGACCTCGTGCGGCGGCAGCTCCGGCGCGACTACGAGGAGTCCGACCTCACCGAAGTCGGCCTCACCGTGTTCAGCACGCTGGATCCGCTGCTGCAGCAGAAGGCCGAGGACGCGCTCGCCGAGGAACTCGACCGCCTCGACCAGTCGGGCCGCAAGGCCGCCAAGGGCCTCGAAGGTGTCGTGATCGTCACCACGCCGCAGACGGGCGAAGTGGCCGCCATCGTGGGCGGGCGACGCGCGTCGTTCGCAGGTTTCAACCGCGCGCTGGATGCCACGCGGCCGATCGGCTCGCTGGCCAAGCCGCTCGTGTACCTCGCCGCGCTCGAGACCGGTCGCTTCACGCCGGTGTCGTTCCTCGCGGACGAGCCGATCGACCTCAAGCTGCCGAGCGGCGACCGCTGGAAGCCGGAGAACTTCGACAAGCAGCTGCGCGGCCCGGTCACGCTGGTGCGCGCGCTCACGCAATCGCTCAACCTGCCGACGGTGCGGCTCGGCCTCGACGTCGGCCTCGACCACGTGGCACGCACGTTCCAGCAGCTGGGCCTCGAAGAACCGCCGGCCGAGCTGCCGTCGATGCTGCTCGGCGCGACGAACCTGAGCCCGTTCGACGTGGCACAGATGTACAACACTCTCGCCAACGGCGGGTTCCGCTCGCCGCTGCGCTCGGTCCGCGCGGTCGTGGACGCGGACGGCCAGGCGCTCAAGGCACCCGAGCTCGAGGTGGCCGAGGCTGTATCGCCCGAAGCGGTGTACACGCTCGACCGGATGATGGTCGAAGTGATGGAGCGCGGCACGGGCCGCGCCGCCAAGCGCCACCTGCCGGCCGGCCTGGTCGTGGCGGGCAAGACCGGCACGTCGAACGACTACCGCGACAGCTGGTTCGCCGGCTTTTCCGGGGGTCACCTGATCGTTGCGTGGGTCGGCCACGACGACAACAGCCCGACCGGCCTCACGGGCACGACCGGCGGGCTCGCCGTCTGGTCGCGCCTGATGGGCTCGATCGTGACTTCGTCGTTCGAACCGATGCTGCCCGAGTCGCTCGAGCACCGCTGGGTGGACTACTTCAGCGGTCTCGAGACCTCCCCCTACTGCGACGGCTCCGCCGTCAGCCTGCCGTTCAAGGTCGGCACGCTGCTCGAACCCGATCCCGAGTGCCCGCCCAGCACCGGCGAGCCGCCCGCGGACGACGGTCTGTTCGGTACCGGCGCGACGGACGAGGCGCCCGCGGAAACCGGGTTCCCCTGAGCACGCCGCGGGGTTAGGCTTCGCCCCGTGCTTCGCCTTCCCGCCCTCGCCGCCCTTCTCGCGCTGACCGGCTGCTCGTTCGCCCCCTTCCAGAAGGGCGAGCCCGCATCGCCGCCCGCCACCAGCAGCCGGACGCACGGTGCCGGCTCGGGACCGGTGCTGACCGCGCCCACGGACGTGCAACCGCCGGCGCCGGAAGCCGTGATCGAGGCCCCGGCCCCGGTCCAGCTGCCGAAGGAGCGGCCGCGCACTCCCCCGGCGGCATTGAGCCCTGCGAGCCGCGCGCTCGTGAGCCAGGCCCAGGCCCAGCGTCAGAAGGGCGACCTGCCGGGGGCCACGGTCTCCCTCGAGCGCGCACTGCGCATCGAGCCGAACAACCCGCTCCTTTGGATCGAGATGGGCAGGCTGCGCATGGACCAGCGCAACTACCCGCAGGCGGAGAACATGGGCCGCAAGGCGCTCGCGATGTCGGTCGGCGACGACCGGACGCAGGCGGCGGCGTGGCAGCTGGTCGGTGATTCACTGAAAGCGCGGGACAAGAATCCGCAGGCGCAGGCCGCTTATGAGAAAGCAAAGGCGCTTTCGACGCGATAGCGGACCACTCAGTCGCAGATCTGGGCGCGATTCTTTTGCATTCATCCCACAAAAGACCATTTTTGTATCCGTCCTGCCAAAGACAGGCTGATGACGAGCGACTTTTCATCGATGTGGGATGACGATTCAATTTCAGGCTTGGTTTCTGGATCTCAGTGGCATGTTGAGCCGTTAGTTGCGGCTCGGAGTCGCCTTTGATTGCCCTCCTGCAGCGTGTCACGCAGGGCACGGTCGAGGTTGACGGCGTCACCGTGGGCCAGATCGGCCCCGGCTTGGTGGTCCTGCTTGCCGTGGAGCCCCCGGACACCGAGGCACAGGCCGACCGGCTGATCGACCGGCTCGCTCGGTACCGGGTGTTCGAGGACGAGGGCGGCCGCATGAACCTGAGCCTGCTCGACACCGGCGGCGGCCTGCTGCTCGTCCCGCAGTTCACGCTGGCGGCCGACACGAGCAAGGGACTGCGGCCGAGCTTCACCAGCGCGGCGCCGCCTGAACTCGGCCGACGGCTGTTCGAGTACGCGGCCGCCAGCGCCCGCCGACTGCTGGGTGACCGCGTGGCCACCGGTCAGTTCGGGGCCCACATGCACGTCTCGCTCACGAACGACGGCCCCGTCACGTTCTGGCTGCAGGTCACGGCGACTACGTAACGGGCCCGCAAAGCGGATTCGCGTATGATTGCCGTCCGCTTCAGGTGCCCCCTTCCGGAGACAGCAATGGGTATCGGTTTTCGCGAACTCCTGATCATCCTGGTCATTGCGCTCATCCTGTTCGGCGCCAAGAAGTTGCGGAACGTCGGGTCCGACCTCGGCGCCGCCGTGCGCGGCTTCAAGAAGGCCGTCAACGAGGGTGACGACGAGGCGACCAAGCAGCTCAACGACTTGAGCAGCAAGGAAAAGGACGCCGATTTCAAGGAGCGCTCCGAGACCAAGTCCGACAGCAAGCCGGCCGCCTGACGAGCGATGTTCGAGGTCGGCTTCACCGAGATCGTGCTGATCCTCGGGATCGCGCTGCTCGTGCTCGGGCCGGAGCGATTGCCCAAGCTGGCGGCGGACATCGGCCGCTGGGCCGGCAAGGCCCGGGCCATGGCCCGCCAGCTCAAGGGCCAGCTCGAGCAGGAGGCCGGCAGCCTGAACGAGCTGCGCAAGCCGCTCGACGACATCCGCAACCCGCTGAACGACCTGCGCAACCCGCTCGACACCGGCTCGAAGAAGCCGGAGACGATCCACGCGCCGCCACCCGCGGCCGAGGCAACGCCGCCCAGCACGGCCGGCACCGAGCAGCCCCCCGCCACGCCGGACAGGACCGATGAGTCAAAGCCCGCGTGAGCCCGAGTCCCTCGCCGAAGGCACGCTGATCTCGCACCTCCTCGAGCTGCGGACGCGCCTGCTGCGCGCCGTGGTGGCGGTTGTGATCTGCTTCATCCCGCTCGCGTTCTTCTCGAACCAGTTGTTCACGCTGGTCGCGCACCCGCTGATCGAAAAGCTGCCGGAGGGCACGTCGATCATCGCGACGAGCGTCGTGTCGCCGTTCATGACGCCGCTCAAGCTGTCGCTGATCGGCGGCATCTTCATCGCGATGCCCTACATCCTGTACCAGATCTGGGCGTTCGTGGCGCCCGGGCTGTACAAGCACGAGAAGCGCTTCGCGCTGCCGCTGTTCGTGTCGAGCGTGTTCCTGTTCTACGCAGGCGTCGCTTTCGCCTATTTCATCGTCTTCCCGCTGATGTTCGCGTTCCTCACCGCCACGGCCCCGGAGGGCGTGCGGATGATGACCGACATGGCGAACTACCTCGATTTCACGCTGCTGCTGTTCTTCGCGTTCGGCATCGCGTTCGAGATGCCAGTGGCCATCGTGCTGCTGGTCGCGACCGGGCTCGTCAAGGTCGAGTCGCTGCGCAAGCACCGTGGCTACGTCGTGCTCGGCATCTTCGTGGTAGCCGCGTTCCTCACGCCGCCGGACGCCATCTCGCAGACCTTCATGGCCGTGCCGATGTACATCCTGTACGAGTTCGGCATCATCCTGTCGCAGTTCCTCGGCAAGCGGCGCGCCGCCGACAAGACCCAGCATGAGGCGGCGCAGTCCGGTGAGTGACCCCCGCAGCGGCTTCTTCGGCCACCCGCCCGCGCTCGCCACGCTCTTCTTCACGGAGATGTGGGAGCGCTTCACGTTCTATGGCATGCGCGCCCTGCTCGTGCTGTTCCTCGTGGACGCGGTCTCGAACGGCGGTTACGGGCTCGACGACAAGACGGCAACGGCGATCTACGGCCTGTACACCGCCGCGGTGTTCATGGCCGCGCTGCCCGGCGGCTGGATCGCCGACCGGCTGATCGGCGCGCAGCGCGCGGTGCTCGCGGGCGGCGCGCTCATGACGCTCGGCAACCTGATGCTCGCGATCCCGGGACCGCCCACGCTGTTCTTCGCCGGCCTCACGGTGATCATCCTGGGCGTGGGACTGCTGAAGCCCAACATCTCGACGCTGGTCGCCGAGCTGTACCCGGAAGGCGGCGCGCGCCGCGACGCCGGCTTCACCCTCTTCTACATGGGCATCAACCTCGGCGCGTTCATCGGACCGCTGATCGCGGGCTGGCTCGCGCTGCGCTACGGATGGCGCGTCGGCTTCCTCGCGGCGGCCATCGGCATGCCGCTCGGCCTGCTGCAGTTCTGGCTGTCACGCGCGCGGCTCGGCGGCGCAGGCGCCCACCCCAACCGCCCCGACAATGGCGCGGGCCTGAAGCGCGACTGGTCGGCCCTCGGCATCGCGGTGGCCGCACTGGGCGTGCTCGCGCTGCTGCTGTTCAGCGGCACGATCGTGGTGAGCCCGGCGCCGCTCGCGAAAAGCGCGGCCTACGTGCTGGTCGGCATGGCGTGCGCGTACTTCCTCTACCTGTTCCTCGGCGCCGGACTCGCGCCGGACGAGCGCCGCCGCGTGCAGGTGGTGCTGGTGATGTTCGTCGCCTGCGCGCTCTTCTGGTCGGGCTTCGAGCAGGCCGGCTCCTCGATGAACCTGTTCGCCAAGCGGCACACTGACCGCTTCATCGGCGGCTT
>JAGVUU010000106.1 GCA_019136105.1 Gammaproteobacteria bacterium | reverse complement strand
TACCTGCGCGACAACCTCGCGTTCCGCCTCGAGGACCGCATGCAGCGCGGCCTCCACTACGCGATCGTCGACGAAGTCGACTCGATCCTGATCGACGAGGCCCGCACGCCGCTGATCATCTCGGGCCCGGCCGAGGAGAGCACCGAGCTCTACACGCGCATCAACGAGATCGTGCCGCGCCTGAAGCGCCAGGAGAGCGAGGAGGGCGAGGGCGACTACTGGGCCGACGAGAAGACCAAGCAGGCGTACCTCTCCGACGCGGGCCACGAGCGCGTCGAGGACCTGTTCCTGCAGGTGGGCCTGCTCAACGAGGGCCAGAGCCTCTACGACCCGGGCAACATCCGCCTGATGCACCACCTCAACGCGGCGCTGCGCGCGCACGCGCTGTACCGCAAGGACGTCGAGTACATCGTCCGCAACGGCGAGGTGATCATCGTCGACGAGTTCACCGGCCGCACCATGCCTGGCCGCCGCTGGTCGGACGGCCTGCACCAGGCCGTCGAGGCGAAGGAAGGCGTGCGGGTGCGCGAGGAGAACCAGACGGTCGCCTCGATCACCTTCCAGAACTACTTCCGCATGTACGGCAAGCTCGCCGGCATGACCGGCACGGCCGACACCGAGGCGTTCGAGTTCCAGCAGATCTACGGGCTCGAGGTGGTCGTCATCCCGACCCACAAGCCGATGATCCGCGACGACGCGGCCGACCTCGTGTACCTCACGCAGAAGGACAAGTTCGAGGCGATCATCGAGGACATCGAGGAGTGCGTGAAGCGCCAGCAGCCGGTGCTGGTCGGCACCACCTCGGTCGAGACCTCCGAGCTGCTGTCCGGGGTGCTGAAGAAGCACAACATCGCGCACGAGGTGCTGAACGCCAAGCAGCACGAGCGCGAGGCGCACATCGTCGCGCAGGCCGGCCGGCCCGGTGCGGTCACGATCGCCACCAACATGGCCGGCCGCGGCACCGACATCGTGCTCGGCGGCAGCCTCAAGGTCGAACTCGCGCAGCTCGACCCGGCGGACGAAGCGGCGCGCAAGTCGGCCGAGTCCGAATGGCAGAAACGCCACGAGGCGGTGGTTGCCTCGGGCGGCCTGCACATCATCGGCACCGAGCGCCACGAGTCGCGGCGCATCGACAACCAGCTGCGCGGCCGCTCGGGCCGCCAGGGCGACCCGGGTTCGAGCCGCTTCTACCTGTCGCTCGAAGACAACCTGATGCGCATCTTCGGCGACCCCGACCGCACCAAGCGCTGGTTGCAGACCGCGGGCATGAAGGAAGGCGAGGTGATCGAGAGCAAGATGCTCTCGCGCCAGATCGAGCGCGCGCAGCGCAAGGTCGAGGCCTACAACTTCGACCTGCGCAAGAACCTGCTCGAGTACGACGACGTCGCCAACGACCAGCGCAAGGTCATCTACCAGCAGCGCACCGAGCTGATGGCGGCCGAGGACATGGCCGACTCCATCACCGGCATCCGCGGCGAGGTGGTGAACGGCATCATCGACCAGTACGTGCCGCGCGAGAGCGTCGAGGACGAGTGGGATCTCGCCGGGTTGCGCGAGGCGATCGCGCGCGAGTTCCAGGTGGACGTGGATCCCAAGGCGTGGCTCGAGGCCGACCACGACATCGCCGAGGCGGGCCTGCGCGAGCGCGTCGTCGCCGCCGTCGAGGACGCCTACCAGCAGAAGGTCGCCCAGGTCGGCGCGCCGGTGATGCGCCACCTCGAGAAGGCCGTGATGCTGCAGGAACTCGACAAGCACTGGCGCGAGCACCTCGCGGCGATGGACTACCTGCGCCAGGGCATCCACCTGCGTGCCTACGCGCAGAAGAACCCGAAGCAGGAGTACAAGCGCGAGGCCTTCGAACTGTTCGGCGCGCTGCTCGACCGCATCAAGCACGACACCATCTCGCTGCTGTCGCGCCTGCAGGTGCGCACCGAGGCGGAGATCGAGGAGCAGGAGCGCGAGCGCGAGCGGCAGATGGCGGCGCGCAAGCTGCAGTTGCAGCACGCCGCGCCCCAGTCGGTCATCTCGGGTGACGCGGCACCGGTCGGCCCCGAGGCCGCCGCCGCAGCGGCCGGCGCCCCGCCGATGGGCACGGGCGGTCCGTTCGCGGCAGGCCCGACGTCCGGCCCGGAGCCGATCGCACCGGTGGTGCGCGATGGCCGCAAGGTCGGGCGCAACGAGCCCTGCCCGTGCGGCTCCGGCAAGAAGTACAAGCACTGCCACGGCCAGCTGGCCAAGGAAGCTTGAAGCCGGTCGAGGTCGTCGCCGGCGCGCTGTACGACGCGTCCGGCCGCGTGCTGGTCGCGCAGCGTCCGCCCGGCAAGGCGCTGGCCGGCCGCTGGGAGTTTCCCGGCGGCAAGCTTCACGACGGCGAGGCGCCCTACGACGCGCTGGTGCGCGAACTGCGCGAGGAACTCGGCGTCGAGGTCCTCGCGGCCGAGCGCCTGATGCGGTACCCGCACGAATATCCCGACCGCGTCGTCTGGCTCGACATGTGGATCGTGGGCGGGTGGCGCGGCGAGCCGAAGAGCCTCGACGGCCAGGCGCTCAAGTGGGTGGAGCCCGCGAAGCTCGATCAGGAAGACATCCTCGAGGCGGATCAACCGATCGTGGCGGCGCTGGTGCGGCGCGCAGAGCAGGGGTAGCCGCGCTCGTCGATTGACCGGCTTTCCGCCCGGTGTTACTTTGGTGACACCACGAGGTGCTCGCCATGGCGTCGTCGACCACGCTCAAACTGCCGGACGAACTCAAGCACCGGATCGCGCGGATTGCCGAGGCGGCCGGCCAGTCCCCGCACGCCTTCATGGTCGAAGCCATCGAGGCGCAGACCGAACTCGCGGAACGGCGGCGCAAGTTCGTTGCTTCGGCGCTCGATGCGGAGCGCGAGGTCGCGCAGTTCGGCATCGTGTACGACGGGGACGAGGTCCTGAGCTACCTGCAGTCACGGCTCACGGGGCAACCCGCACGCCGGCCGCGGCGCCGCAAAGCCTGAACATCCGGCTCGCGCGATGCCCAAGCTGTTGTTCGCGCCGCGAGCGTTGCACGATCTCGAGCGTCTTGCCGATCACCTGCTGGACCTTTCTCCCGAGATCGCCGCCGAAACGGCCCCGCTGATCGTGGGGGCGCTGGGGGTCCTGCGCGACCATCCGCTCATCGGCCGGCCGGCAGAAGCGGGGTTGCGAGAGCTGCTGATTTCGCGCGGCCGGACGGGGTACGTGGCGCTCTATCGGTACAATCCGGGCAACGACACCGTGCTGGTGCTCAGGGTCCGGCACCAGCGTGAACTCGACTTCGAGTGAGGCGACGACCTGCATGGAAACCATCCGCGTCCGCAATCCGCGCAACGGCCAGTTCGACTACGAGTTCCCGGTGCCCGAATCGGAGGCGCTGGCCCGGCGTGCGGCCGACATGCGCGGGGCGCAGCGCGAGTGGAGCGCTCGCAGGATCGAATCACGCGTCGACGTGCTGCAGCGCCTGAAGGCGGAACTGCTGGCCCGGCGCGTGGCCATCGTCGATGCGCTCACCACCGACACCGGTCGCCACCTGCTGGCGCAGGCCGAGTTCGGTGGCACCCTCGGCGCGATCGACCGGTGGTGCGCGCAGGCCCCGGCGCTCGTGCATGGCGACGAAGGCCGCTCGCAGGCGCAACCGACGATCACGTACCGCGCACAGCTGGTGCCGTATCCGCTGGTGGGCGTCATCAGCCCGTGGAATTTCCCGCTCACGTTGTCGCTGATCGACGCGATCCCGGCGCTGCTCGCGGGGTGCGCCGTGCTCATCAAGCCGAGCGAAGTGACTCCGCGCTTCGTGGCGCCGGTGAACGAAGCGATCCGCGCGGTGCCTGAGCTTGCGGCCGTGCTCGACATGATTCCGGGCGATGGCCGCACCGGCGCCGCGCTCGTGGGCCTCGTCGACGTCGTGTGCTTCACCGGCAGCGTCAAGACCGGCCGGCTCGTGGGTCGCTCTGCAGCGGAGCATTTCATCCCGGCGTTCCTCGAGCTCGGCGGCAAGGACCCGGTGATCGTCACGGAGTCGGCCGACCTCGAACTCGCCACCGATATCGTGCTGCGTGCTTCCGTGCTGGCCACTGGCCAGGCGTGCCAGTCGCTCGAGCGTGTTTATGTGCAGGACACGATCTACGACCGGTTCGTGAGCCGGCTCGTCGAGAAGGCAAGCGGGGTGCCGATCAACTACCCCGACCTGCACAAGGGCGTGGTGGGGCCGCTGATTTTCGACCGCCAGGCCGACGTGATTGCCGAGCAGATCGACGACGCCGTGAAGCACGGCGCGCGGGTGCTGTGCGGCGGGGTGGTCGAGATCCATGGCGGCGGCGGGCGTTGGGTGCGGCCGACCGTGGTCGTGGATGTGGACCACACGATGAAATTGATGGCCGACGAGACCTTCGGCCCCGTGATGCCGGTGATGAAGTTCCACACCGTGGACGAGGCGGTCGAACTCGCGAATTTCGGCGTGTACGGCCTCTCCGCGGCGGTGATCGCCGGCACGCTCGAGGAGGCCGAGGCGATCGCCGTGCGCATCGATGCAGGCGCCGTGAGCCTCAACGACGGCTCGCTCACCGGCGTGATGCACGAGGCCGAGAAGAACTCGTTCAAGTGCTCGGGCCTCGGCGGTTCGCGCATGGGCCCCGCGGGGCTGACGCGCTTCTTCCGCAAGAAGGCGCTGCTGCGCCAGACCGGCAAGCCCGCGACGATCGGCATGTTCGATGAGTCAAACGCCCCCCGCTGACGTCGAGGTTGCCTCGACCACGATCAACCGCCAATGGGTGCTGGCCGATCGCCCGATCGGTCGTGCCGTGCTCGAGAGCGATTTCCGCCTGGTCGAGGCGCCGCTGCCTGCGCCCGGCCCCGGCGAGTTCCTCATTCGCACGCTCTACCTGTCAGTGGCGCCCGTGATGCGCCAGTACATGATCGACGGCGCCGGCATCGAGGCGCCGCTCGCCATCGGCGACGTGATGCGCGGCCGCGGCGTGGGCCAGGTGATCGCCTCGAACCACCCGGGGTACCTGCCGGGCGACTTTGTGCAGGGCAAGCTCGGCTGGCAGGAGTACGCGGTGAGCGATGGCTCGCCGTACTACATGATGTACAAGATCAGGCAGCGCCTCGTGCCGCTATCGACGGCGATCGGTGTGCTGGGCATGACCGGGTTCACCTCATACCTCGGTCTCGTGGACATCGGCCAGCCGACGAAGGGCGAGACGGTGCTCGTGTCGGGCGCCGCGGGCGGCGTCGGTTCGAACGTCGGCTGGATCGCGCGCAACCTCGGCTGCCGCGTGGTCGGCATCGCCGGCACGACCGCGAAGTGCTGGATGCTCACCGAGAAGCTCGGCTACGACGCCGCGATCAACTACCGCACCGACGACGTGCCGGCGAAGATCCGCGAGTTGTGCCCCGACGGCGTGGACGTGTTCTTCGACAACGTCGGCGGGGAGATCCTCGACCAC
>JAGVUU010000268.1:24532-51225 GCA_019136105.1 Gammaproteobacteria bacterium | reverse complement strand
GGGCATCCACGTCGACGTCGCGGCGCGCCACGCATTCGTGGGCGACCAGGTGATCAAGGAAGGCGACGTCATCACCATCGACGGCAGCAACGGCCGCGTGTTCCGCGGCCAGGTGCCGACGGTCGAGGCCGACTTCTCGCCCTCGCTGGTCAAGCTGCTCGGCTGGGCGGACGCGTACGCGCGCCTCGGCGTGCGCGCCAACGCCGACACGCCCGACGACGCGGCCCGCGCCATCCGCTATGGCGCGAAGGGCATCGGCCTGTGCCGTACGGAGCGCATGTTCAACGCCGCAGACCGCTTGCCGATCGTCATCGACATGATCGTGGCGGACACCCCGGAGGAGCGGCGCGCTGCGCTCGATCGCCTGTTGCCGATCCAGCGTGCCGACTTCGCCGGGATATTCAAGGCGATGGCGCCGCACCCGGTCACGATCCGCCTGCTCGACCCGCCGATCCACGAGTTCCTGCCCACCGAGCGTCAACTCGAGGAGGACATCGAGCGGCTGAACGACCTGCGCGGCGCGGCACGCGGCATGGAGGTGCTCACCGAGGCCGCCCGCTCGCTCGGCGGCGGCACGCTGCCGGCGACGCTGCGCGACCTCGCCGAGACGCGCCTGATCGACACCGTGATCGCCCGCAAGGAGGCGATCCTGCGCAAGGCGCGCGCCCTGCGCGAGGTGAACCCGATGCTCGGTCACCGTGGCGTGCGCCTCGGGCTCACCTACCCCGAGATCTACACCATGCAGATCCGCGCGGTGCTCGAGGCCGCGGCGAACTGCATCCGTGCCGGGCTCGAGGTGCATCCGGAGATCATGGTGCCGCAGGTGTGCACCGCGCAGGAACTGAAGCTGGTGCGCGACTACATGGCCGCCGTGCAGCACGAGGTCGAGGTGACCTATGGCGTGCCGGTGCCGTGCAAGTTCGGCACGATGATCGAGGTGGTGCGTGCGTGCATGCGCGCCGAGAACCTCGCCGAAGTCGCAGAGTTCTTCTCGTTCGGCACGAACGACCTCACCCAGGCCACGTTCTCGTTCTCGCGCGAGGACGCGGAGAACAAGTTCCTGCCGATGTACAACGAGCGCGGCATCCTGCAGGACAACCCGTTCGAGGTGCTGGACGTCAAGGGCGTCGGGCGGCTGATGGCACTCGCGGTCGACTGGGGCCGCGCGAGCCGGGCCGGGCTCAAGGTGGGCATCTGCGGCGAGCACGGCGGCCACCCGGCGTCGATCCACTTCTGCAACTCGATCGGCCTCGACTACGTGTCGTGCTCGGCGCCGCGCGTGCCGATCGCCCGGCTGGCCGCAGCGCACGCCGCGATCAGCACGGCGGTGGCCGCCGACAAGGCGGCCTGACGCCGAATTGCGCCGCCCGGCGCGTTCCCCCATCATGTCCGGACATTTGGACAACCACGCATGGGGGAACTGCGCATGGGCCGCAATACGGATCGCGTGAACCGCAAGCGCCGCGAACTCCTGGCCGGGGCCGGCGCGCTCGGCCTCGCGGGCATGATGTCGTCGCCCACGGTGGCGCGCGCGCAGGCGGCACCCGCCGCTGGCAACACGGTCAATGTTGCCAACCGCGGCCAGTACGCGACCGTGCCGCTGCGCCAGGACGCGATCAACGTCACCGCGATCCAGTCACGCGTGCGTTCGGTGGACGTGAAGAACCTGAAGTCCACCATGCGGGCCAACCTCGACCACGTGCTGCACATGATCGACGTGGCGCAGGGGTCGCCGGCCGAGTGGGGCGGCGAGCGGCTGTGGGGCGCGAAGCAGGACCTCATCTGCATGCACGAGTTCCCGATCCAGGGCTTCCAGCCCTGGACGCGCACCGAGCTCAACAAGGTCGCCTTCGACCTGCCCGGGCCCGAGACCGAAGCGATCGGCGAGCGGGCGAAGCGTTACGGCTGCTACATCGCGTTCGGCTGCTACGCGCGGGTCGAGGGCTGGCCGCGCCACGTCGTCAACATGTCGGTGATCGTGGGTCCCACGGGCGGGATCGTCGCGCAGCACTGGAAGGCCCGCAACATGCTCGGCCTCTTCGGCGAGAACGCGCTGATCGGCACCACCGTGTACGACGTGCTCGACCGCTACGTCGAGATGTATGGCTGGGATGCGGTGCTGCCCGTCGCACGCACCGACATCGGCAACATCGCGATGACAGCCGTGGGCATGGAGCCCCTGCTGTACCAGTGCCTCGCGCTCAAGGGCGCGGAGATCCTGGTCATGAGCGTCACGGGCGGCAGCAACGCGGAAACCGCGACCTCGACGGCGCGCTACAACAAGATCTACACGGTCGGCGTGTGCAACTCGGTGTCGGCCGGCAACCTCGGCTTCACGGAGGCCGCCGGCGCCGAGGACGAGGGAACGGTGATCGTCGACCCGCGCGGCACCGTGCTCGCGAAGACGAGCAACCACCACGAGGACACGGCGAGCACCCGCATCCCGATCGCGGACTTCCGCAAGACGCGCCGCATGCCCGAGGTGCCGATCGCGCTCCTCCGGCCCGTGCTCGACCAGTACGAGCCGGTGTTCCAGCCGAATGCGTTCCTGAACGAGTTGCCCGAGACCTACAAGGAGGCGGGCGCGCTCGTGCGCAAGCGCCTGCAGGGCGGCTGAGGGGTCACTCGACCCGCGCAACCGGAAACGTCATGCGAAACGACTCGACCTTGAGCGCTGCCACGACGGCAGCATCGGCAAGGTCTGGAAACAACCCGGCATCGAACCGCCAGGACAGCAATCGTCCGGGCCGCACCCAGCCGCGGGCCTGCGGGGCGTAGTAATAGGTACGACCGCGGAAGCGCTGCGCGAGTGTCCGCAGCGGCGGTGGCACCACGGCGCCGTGCACCGGCAGCGGCGGCGCGAGCCGCAGCGGGGCAAACCGCAGTTCGCACACCTCGCGGCCGTCGCTCGTGACGCGCACGCATTCCTCGCGGCCATCCGTCCCGCCCTGCTCGACCGCGAAGTCGGCGCGGTCCTTCGGGATGCCCCAGTTGTTGCGGCCGTTCACGACGCTGTCCCAGGTCGAGACGAGGATGCGACTGATGGTCAGGTGACGACGGCCGTCCGCAAACGGGAACGCGCCGGGGATGAACAGCAGCTCGCGGTACGGCCCGCAGCCCGACTCCGCGTAGTCCACGTACATCAGGTAAGACGCGAGACTGCGGCCGCGACCGGCGAGTTCACCCGGCAGGAACGCGTCCTGCGCCGGGTGCTGCGCCGGCAGCTTGAGTGCCACGATCCATCCGTTGCCGCGCAGCGTCCACGGCGCGGGGTACAGCGGCACGTCGGGCAGGCCGGGGTCTGGTTGCAGCATGTGGCGTTTCAGATCAGGGCTGGTGTCGAGGCGATCAGCAGCTGCGCACCGTAGTAAAGCGGCAAGCCCCACGCACGATTCAGGAACTCCTGCTGCACGAAGCGATCCCGGGCCACGGAGACATCGGAGGCCGTGAAGGCCAGCGCTCCCACCGCCACGGCCCACGGTCCGCCCGCGGCCGACACGCCGCACGCGAGCGTCGACATCACGCCGATCACGATCATGTAGATGCGCACCGGCCACACCATGTCCGCGGGCAGCGACGGGCCGAGCCACAGCAGCACCCCGCCCACCACGACCGCGAGCAGGATCGCACCGCCCGCGAGGCCGAACACATCCAGCGGTTGCGTGACGAACGCCGCGGAGTACGCGACGTGGCCGAGGAGGAAGGCGAACACGCCCGCACGAAACACCGCAGGGCGCTCGAGCGGAATGAGCAGCACGTCGCCGAGCAGGCACAGCACGAGGCCCGCGAGCACCAGCTGGCCGTAGGTGGAATCGAGCGCGCCGGCCGCCACGCCTGCCCAGATGAATGCGAGCGAAGCCAGCGGCTTGGCGAGCCACAAGCCCCGGCGCGACCCGCGGTATTCGGCCCACAGCAGGCCGGACACGGCCACCGCGCACAGCAGGTAGGGAGCCCAGTTCGCCACGATGCGAGGTTCCTTGCGCCCGGCATGGGCGCCCGTCGGGCCAAGGATGCCGCAGCGACGTCCATTGCGCCATGTGCGGGTACCGCCCCGCCTTTGCCGGAGCTTAAAGTCCGCCGCATGCCGCACGTCCGATCCTATTACGCAGCAACGGCGCACGCCTCACCGGGGCACCCGGCAGTTGGGGGCGACGCGGCCTTCGACGTCTGCGTCGTGGGCGCGGGGATCACGGGATGCGCGGCCGCACTCGAACTGGCGGAGCGCGGCTTCAAGGTTGCGCTGGTCGAGGCCGAGCGCGTCGGCTGGGGCGCTTCGGGGCGCAGCGGCGGCCAGGCGATCTTCGGGTTCGGCACCGACATGGGCAGGATCGCCGCACAGGTCGGACCGGCTGTCGCGCGGCGCCTGTGGGACGTCTCGATCGAATCGCTCGATTGGGTGCGTGACCGCGTGGCGCGGCATGGCATCGACTGCGACCTGCAGTGGGGCCACCTGCACGCCGCGACCAAGCCGCGCCAGCGCGATGACCTCCTCGACCTTCAGCGCGAACTCGCCGAGACCTACGGCTACGATTCGCCGCGCTTCCTCGAGCGGGACGGCGTCGAAGCGCTCCTCGCCACCACGCGTTACTGCGCCGGGCTGTTTGATCCCCGCAGCGGTCACCTGCATCCGCTCAACTACACGCTCGGCCTCGCGCAGGCCGCCACGGCGGCCGGCGTGCACGTGTTCGAGTACTCGCCGGTGACGCGCATCGAGCGCGGCGACCCGCTGCGGCTCGTGACGCCGGGCGGCACGATCACCGCACGCCATGCAGTACTCACGCGGGGCGGGTACGTCGCGGGCCTGCACGTGCCTGCCAACTGGCGTGTCATGCCGGTGGGCACGTACGTCGTCGCCACCGAGCCGCTCGGCGAGGAGCGGATCACGGCCCTGGTCCGCGAGAACGTCGCGGTCGCCGACGTGAATTTCGTGCTCGACTACTTCCGGCGGTCGGCCGACCACCGCCTGCTGTTCGGCGGACGGGTGAGCTACTCGGGCATCGACGCGCGCGACACCGGCCGCGCCACCGGTGCGCGCATGCTGCGGGTGTTCCCGCAATTGGCCGGGGTGAGGCTCGACTACGTATGGGGCGGCTACGTGGACATCACGATGAGCCGCGCGCCCGACTTCGGCCGTATCGCCCCGAACCTCTTCTACCTGCAGGGCTTCTCCGGGCACGGGATCGCCATGGGAGGCATGGCCGGGCGTCTCGCCGCGGAGGCGATCGCAGGACAGGCAGAGCGGTTCGACCTGTTCGGGCGGCTCCACCACCTGCCGTTCCCCGGCGGGCGCTGGCTGCGTACGCCCGCGCTGGTCCTCGCGATGCTCTGGTTCCGGTTGCGCGACCTGCTGTGAGCGGCGCGCGTTCACGGCCCGCCCGAAATCCTCTACAGTCCGCGGTTCGTTAGCGCCGCTTGTTCGTGCGCAGGTACAGCACGTAGGCGATGAGCACGAGGACGATGAGCAGCAGTATCTTGATCATGGGGTGGGGCGCCTTCGGTCGGGCGCCATCTTACCGTCCGTGAGCGTGGCGTCACTGATTTCTTTCCGGGCCGGCCCGGGCGCCATCGAGCACGTCCGGCAGCACGGCCTCTCGCCCGCCGACATTGCCTGCATCCCGGCCGCCGCCGGCGGGCCGAAGGGGCTCGCCCTCATCCCGTTCGACCGGCTGTTCTACCGCGAGTGGCTGAGCCGGCCGGGCGTCGAGATCGAACTCATCGGCGCGTCGGTGGGCGCGTGGCGCATGGCCGCGCTCGCGATGCCGGACCCCCTGGCCGCGCTCGACCGGCTGCAGAGCGCCTACGTCCGCGACCAGAACTACTCGGAGAAGCCGAGCCCGCAGGACGTCGCCGTGGCGATCGCGCGTATCGCCCGCGAGGTGCTCGGCGGCCGGACACTCGAGGTCCGTGACGGCGTCTCGCTCACCATCGTCACGTCCCGCGCCCGCGGGCCGCTCGCCGGCACGGAATCGAAACTCGCCTTCGCCCGAGCCACGTTGAGCAACGCCGTTTCGCGCCGGTGGCTGGCGAGCCACCTCGAGCGCGTGCTGTTCGTCGCGGGGCGGCCCGGCTTCCTCACGGAACCGTTCGACGACTTCGGGCTGGTGCGGGTGGGCCTCGACCAGCACAACGCTGGCGATGCGCTGCTGGCCTCCGGCACCATCCCGCTGCTGTGCTCGCCGGTGCGCGACATCGCGGGCGCGCCGGCCGGGCACTACTGGGACGGGGCCCTCGTGGACTACCACCTGCTGTTGCCCTACCCGAAGCTTTCCCGGGCCGGCGGACGCCGCCGCCTCGTGTTCTATCCGCACTTCAACGACTACGTGACCCCGGGCTGGCTCGACAAGCACCTGCCGTGGCGCAAGGCGCCGCGCGCCCACCCCTGGCTGGACGACATGCTGCTGGCCGCGCCCTCCCCCGCGTTCCTCGCCCGGCTGCCGAACAGCAAGTTGCCCGACCGCCAGGACTTCTACCGCTACGGCCAGGACCACGCCGCCCGCATCCGCGCCTGGGAGCAGGCCATCGGCGAGTGCGAGCGCTTTGCCGAGGCCCTGCTACGCTGGATGGAGCGGCCCGACCCCACCCTGTTGCAGCCCATCTGACCCGCTATCATCTCGCGATGGATCGCCCCGCCCCCCGCCGCGTCGAGCTCATCCGCCATACCGGCACGGCGCGGCACGGCGTCGTGCGCCGGATCGACGTCGAGATCGCCTGGACCCCGGACGGGGCGCTGCAGCTGCGCTATTTCGTCGATGGCGACGTGAGCCGCATCGCCATTCCACCGCCCGCGGTGTCTTGCCCACAGGACGGCCTCTGGCGACACACGTGTTTCGAAGCGTTCGTGGCGGGTGAGTCCTCGACCGCCTACTGCGAGTTCAATTTCTCGCCGTCCACCGAGTGGGCGGTGTATGGCTTCACGAGCTACCGCGAGGGCATGGCGCCGCTCGTGCACACCCTCGCACCGCGGGTCGCCGCGAGCATCACCGACGACCGCATCGCCCTCGAGGCGGTGATACCGCGCGAGACGCTGCTCGCGCTGCCCGGCGACTCGATGCTGCGCCTCGGACTCGCGGCGGTGATCGAGCGCACCGACGGTGGCCTCTCGTACTGGGCGCTCACCCACCCCGGCGACCGCCCCGACTTCCACGACCCCGCCGGGTTCGTGCTGCAGATCGAGCGCAATCACTCATGGTGAAGTTCGGCCTCGACCGGCTGCTCGCGGAGTCCGCGCTGCGGCGTCCGCTGGCCGGCCGCCGCGTCGCGCTGCTCGCGCATCCCGCATCCGTCACCGCCGGGCTCGAACACGCGCTCGACGCCATCGCCACGCTCGGCGACGTGCGGCTCACGGCGGCGTTCGGACCGCAGCACGGGCTGCGCGGCGACAAGCAGGACAACATGGTGGAGTCGCCGGATTTCCACGATCCCGTGCACGGCATCCCGGTGTTCAGCCTGTACGGCGAGGTGCGGCGCCCGAGCGACGCAATGCTCGACACGTTCGATGTACTGCTCGTGGACCTGCAGGACCTCGGCTGCCGCATCTACACGTTCATCACCACGCTGCGCTACGTGCTCGAGGCCGCGGCGCGGCGCGGCAAGGCGGTGTGGGTGCTCGACCGCCCCAACCCGGTCGGGCGGCCGGTGGAAGGCCTCACGTTGCGCGCGGGATGGGAAAGTTTCGTGGGCGCGGGCCCGCTGCCGATGCGTCACGGCCTCACGCTCGGCGAGCTGGGGCACTGGTTCATCCGCCACCTGTCGCTCGACGTCGAGTATCGCGTGATCGAGATGCAGGGATGGCAACCCGATGCGGCCCCGGGCTACGGCTGGCCGCTCGGCGAGCGCACCTGGGTGAACCCGAGCCCGAACGCCCCGAATCTTTCGATGGCGCGCTGTTATCCCGGCACCGTGATGCTCGAAGGCACGACGCTCTCGGAGGGCCGCGGCACCACGCGCCCGCTCGAGCTGTTCGGCGCGCCCGGCATCGACGGGAGCGCGATCGTCGCCGAGATGCAGCGCCTCGCGCCCGAGTGGTTGCACGGCTGCCGGCTGCGCACATGCTGGTTCGAGCCCACGTTCCACAAGCACTCGGGCAGGCTTTGCGCCGGCGTGCAGGTGCACGTCGAGGATGCGTCGTACAGCCACGAGGCGTTCCGGCCATGGCGCCTGCAGGCGCTGGCGTTCAAGGCCCTGCGTCGGCTGCACCCGGGCTACGAGCTGTGGCGCAACTTCCCGTACGAATACGAGCACGGCCGCCTCGCCATCGACCTCATCAACGGCAGCGACCTGCTGCGCCACTGGGTGGACGATGCCTCGGCCACGGCAGGCGACCTCGACGCACTGGCACGGCCCGACGAGCAGGCGTGGCTCGAGGGACGCCGCGAAGTGCTGCTGTATGCCTGAGCCACTCGCGACGTCCGGCCCGGCGAGCGGCAGCTACGACCTCCTGGTGGTCGGCGGCGGCATCAACGGCGCCGGCGTCGCCCGCGACGCGGCCGGCCGCGGACTCAGCACGCTGCTCTGCGAGCAGCACGACCTCGCCGCGCACACCTCGTCCGGCAGCACCAAGCTGATCCACGGCGGCCTGCGCTACCTCGAGTTCTACGACTTCAAGCTGGTGCGCAAGTCGCTGCGCGAGCGCGAGATCGTGCTCACCTCGGCCCCGCACATCTGCTGGCCGCTGCGCTTCGTGCTGCCGCACGACGAGCACCTGCGGCCGGCGTGGATGATCCGCGCGGGGCTCGTCCTCTACGACCACCTCGCGAGGCGCCGCGTGCTGCCCGGCTCGCAGGGCGTGCGCCTGCGCAAGCATCCCGCCGGCCAGCCGCTCGATGCGCGCTACAAGTGGGGGTTCGTCTACTCGGACTGCTGGGTGGACGACGCACGGCTGGTGATCCTCACGGTCAAGGACGCCGCCGAGCGCGGCGCAACCGTGCTGCCGCGCACGCGCTGCACGAGGCTCGTGCGCCACGCCGACCGCTGGCGCGCCACGCTCACCCGCGCCGACGGCAGCACGCTCGAGGTGGACGCCCGCGCGGTCGTGAACGCCACCGGACCGTGGGTCGACCGGTTCCTCGACGAGGCAACACCATTGCCAGCCCGCCACCACCCGCGGCAGGTGAAGGGCAGCCACATCGTCGTGCCACGGCTGTTCGCGCACGAGTTCGCCTACATCTTCCAGGGAGCCGACGGCCGCATCGTGTTCGCGATCCCCTACGAGGGCGACTACACGCTGATCGGCACCACCGAGATGGACTACGACGGCGACCTCGCCACGCCGGCCATCGCCGAGCGGGAGATCGAGTACCTGGTCGCGATGGCCAACCGGTATTTCTCGGGCCACCTGTCGCGCGGGGACGTGGTGTGGACGTTCGCGGCGTTGCGGCCGCTGCTCGCCGACCCAAAGGACCGCGCCACCAGCGTCACGCGTGACTACGTGCTCGACGTGGACACGGACGGCGCGCCGTTGCTGTCGATCTACGGCGGCAAACTCACCACCTATCGCAAGCTCGCCGAGGACGTGCTGGACCGGATCGCGCCGCAACTCGGCTGCACGGCGGCGCACTGGACGGCGGACGCACCACTGCCGGGCGGCGACATGCCGGGCGCCGACTTCACGGGGTTCCTCACGTCACTCGAAAGTCGCTACCCCTGGCTGCCGCAGGTGCTGCGGCGGCGCTACGCCCGGCTCTACGGCACCCGCGTCGAGCGGCTGCTGCAGGGCGCCTCTGCCTGCGCCGACCTCGGCGAGGAAGTCCTGCCTGGACTGCATTCCCGCGAGATCGACTACCTGCGCGCCGAAGAGTGGGCGGTGAGCGCCGCAGACATCCTTTTCCGGCGCACCAAGCTCGGCCTGCACGTGCCTCGCGACGGCTCTGCCCGGCTCGACGCCTGGCTCGCGGCGCATCCGGTGCGACGATGACCCGATTCGTCCTCGCCCTCGACCAGGGCACCACGAGCTCGCGCTCCATCCTGTTCGACCACGACGGCAACATCGTCGCGACGGCGCAGCGCGAGTTCACCCAGCATTTCCCGCGCTCGGGCTGGGTCGAGCACGACGCGGAAGAAATCTGGGCCACGCAGGCCGCGACGATCGCCGAGGTGCTCGCACGGGCCCGCGCATCGGTCGCGGACGTCGCCGCCGTGGGCATCACCAACCAGCGCGAGACCACGGTGCTCTGGGACCGCGCGACCGGCCGGCCGGTCGCGCCTGCCATCGTCTGGCAGGACCGCCGCACCGCCGACCTGTGCGCGCGGCTCAAGGCCGACGGCCACGAACCCGAGGTGGCACGCCGCACGGGCCTGCTGCTCGACCCGTATTTCTCCGGCACCAAGCTCGCCTGGCTGCTCGACAGCGACCCAGCACTGCGCGCAAGGGCTGAGCGCGGCGAGCTCGCGTTCGGCACCGTCGACAGCTGGCTCGTGTACAAGCTTTCGGGCGGCACCCTGCACCTCACCGACGCGACCAACGCGAGCCGCACGCTGCTGCTCGACATCGGCACGGGCGACTGGGACGAGCACATGCTCGAACTGCTGCGCGTGCCGCGCGCCGTGCTGCCCCGCGTCGTGGCCTCCTCGCTGCACCACGGCGAGGCGTTCGCGGTGCTCGGCAAGCACGAGGTCCCGCTTGGCGGCATCGCGGGCGACCAGCAGGCCGCCCTGTTCGGCCAGGCCTGTTTCACGCCCGGCATGGCGAAGAACACCTACGGCACCGGTTGTTTCATGCTGATGAACACCGGGCGCGCGCCGCAGGCTTCGGCGAACCGCCTGCTCACCACGGTGGCTTGGCACACCGATGCGCACCACTACGCGCTCGAAGGCGCCGTGTTCGTCGGTGGCGCAGTGGTTCAATGGCTGCGCGACGGCCTCGGCTTCATCGAGAATTCGAGCGAAGTCGAGGCACTCGCGGCAACGGTGCCCGACTCGGGCGGTGTGTACCTCGTGCCCGCCTTCACCGGCCTCGGCAGCCCGCACTGGGACGCCTATGCGCGCGGCACGATGGTCGGCCTGTCGCGCGGCACTACCAAGGCGCACATTGCACGTGCCGCTCTCGAGGCGATCGCGTTCCAGAGCGCGGAGGTCCTGCTCGCCATGCAGCGTGATGCCGGCCAGGCGCTCGTGGAGCTGCGCGTGGATGGCGGTGCGACGGCCAACGACCTGCTGATGCAGTTCCAGGCCGACCTGCTCGGCGTGCCGGTGGTGCGCCCGCAGGTGACGGAAACGACGGCACTCGGCGCGGCGTACCTCGCCGGCCTCGGCGTCGGCTTCTGGAGTTCGGCCGACGAGGTCGCCGCGAACTGGAAGGTGGACCGCCGCTTCGAACCCGCGATGCCGCGGGATGCAGCTGCGGCGCGGCTCGGGCAATGGGAACGAGCCGTCGCGCGCTCGCGCGAGTGGCACGTGGACGATTGAGGCTGCCCGAATGGGAAAGACGATTGCACTTGCGACGCCCGTGTTCTTCGCGCTGATCGCGCTCGAGTTCCTCGTGGGCCGCGCCCGCGGCCGCAGCAACTACCGCCTCAACGACGCGCTCAACAGCCTGAGCCTCGGCGTGATGAGCCAGGTCGTGGGCCTGTTCACCAAGTTGCTCGCGGTGGGCATCTACGCCGCGGTGCACTCGGTCGCAGCGCTGTGGCAGTGGCCCACCGACCAGTGGTGGACGTGGGCGCTCGCGATCGTCGTGTACGACTTCTGCTACTACTGGAACCACCGCCTGGGCCACGAGAGCGCCGTGTTCTGGGCGGCGCACGTCGTGCACCACCAGAGCCAGGAGTACAACCTCTCGACCGCGCTCCGCCAGACGAGCTCGGGCGCGTTGCTCGGCTGGATCTTCTACCTGCCGATGGCGGTCGCGGGTTTCCCGACCGAGGTGTTCGTGGTCGCCGCGGTCGTCAACCTGCTCTACCAGTACTGGATCCACACCGAGCAGATTGGCAAGCTCGGCTGGTTCGACCGCTGGTTCGGCTCGCCGTCGAACCACCGCGTGCACCACGCGGTGAACGACCGCTACATCGACCGCAACTACGGCGGCATCACCATGCTGTGGGACCGCCTGTTCGGCACGTTCGTCGATGAGAGCGAGAAGTGCGTGTACGGCACGCGCGCGCCGCTCGACTCGTGGGATCCGCTATGGGCCAACCTCGAGGTGTATGCCGACCTCGCGCACCGGTCGCGGCAGGCCGCGCGCTGGCGCGACAAGGTTGCGGTGTGGCTCATGCCGCCCGGCTGGCAGCCCGCGACGGCCGGCGGGCCAGCCTGGCACAAGCCGTCGTTCGACGTGGCCCGAGTGCGCCGTTTCGACCCGCCGATGGGTCGCGCCGCGCAGGTGTTCGCGCTCGTGCACTTTGGCGCAGTGCTGGCCGGCGCCACAGCGCTGCTGTGGCATGCCGACACGCTGGCGCTGCCGATGCTCGCCGCCGCCGCGTGCGCGATTCTCGGCGTGCTGTGGCTGATCGGCGCCGTGATGCAGGGCCGGCTCACGCTGCGCAACGCGCTCCTGGCGGAGGCGGCCGTCGGTGCCATGCTCGTGGCGTCGCTCGCGGCGGGCCTACAGGTAGGGTGAGAGCAGTCGCGTCAATCCGTCGCGCAGCTTGACGGCGAACGACCGCTCGTCGAGCTCCGTGCGGGTCATGAGGCGTGCGCCGGCGATCTTGTCGTCGACGATCGCGTCGAGCTGCGCCGCAAGCGTGCGGTCGTAGCACTCGAGGTTGTACTCGAAGTTGAGCCGCAGGCTGCGCGCGTCCCAGTTCGTCGAGCCGATCATCGACCAGATGCCGTCCACCACGAACAGCTTGCTGTGGTCGAACGGCGCCTGCGTTCGATACACGTTGCAGCCGGCCTCGAGCAGCCAATGCAGCTGCGGCGTCGTCGCCCAGTCCATGAGCGGCACGTTGCTGCGCTCGGGCATCAGGATGTCCACCTGCACGCCGCGCAACGCCGCCACCTGCAGCGCGCGCAGCAATCCGTCGTCGGGCAGGAAATACGGCGAGACCACACGCACGCGCCGCGTCGCCACCGCGAGCGCGCCGAGCAGCAACTGCGGCAGGTTGTCGATGTCGGCGTCCGGGCCGTCCGGCACGCCCCGTGCCGCGACCGGGCCGCAGTCCGGCACGGCCGTGAACCAGCGCTCCCCTTCGAGCCGCTCGCCGGTCGTGAACAGCCAGTCGGTCACGAACGCTTCCTGCATGTCGGCCACGATCGGCCCGTTCACGCGGAAGTGCACGCAGCGCACCGGCACCTCCGGGCCGCGCGAGCGCCAGTGGCCGGCACGGATGTTCATGCCGCCCGTGAAGCCGATGCGCCCGTCCACGACCATGATCTTGCGGTGGTTGCGCAGGTTGGCGTACTTGTACAGGCGCGGCACGCGCGTCGGCAGGAACGCCGCGACCGGCACGCCCGCCTGCGCCAGCTCGCGGACCATGGTCGGCTTCGTGTAGCGTGCCCCCACGTCGTCGATCAGCACGCGCACCTCGACGCCGCGGTCGCGCGCCCGCACGAGCGCCGCGCGGAACGCGTGGCCCGCGAAATCGTTGTCGAAGATGTAGCTCACCATCGTGACCGACTGCGTCGCCGCGTCGATCGCGGCGAGCATGGCTGGGTAGGCGGCGTCGCCGTCCACGAGCGGCTCGATGCGGTTGCCCTCGTACACGGGCCGGCCGGTCACGCGGTCGCCGAGGCGCACCAGGCCGGCAAGCCCGGGGTGCGGCAGGTGCAATGCCGCCGGACGCGAAATCAGTGGCGCCGTCACGGCGCGGCTCGCGGCATTGGCGGAACCTGCGGCCGATTGCCGGTCGAGCCGGCTGGCCGAACGCTGGATGCGGTTGATGCCGAGCAGGTAGTACGCGATCGCGCCGGAGATCGGGGCGAGCCACGCGAGCCCGACCCAGCTCACGACCGCCGGCGCGTGCCGCTTGCGCAGCACGGCGTCGACGGTGACCCACGCGGCGCCGCCGACGTAGGCGATCGTGAACAGGTAGGGCCAGACTTCGCGAGCCCAGGCGAGCAGGTCCTGCATGCGGGAGAACGGCAGCGCGTGCGACGTGGGAGCCGCCAGTCTACGCGAGTCCACGCCGCCATCGGCGGGCCTGGGCCGTCACGCCGGCCGGAAGATCGTGGGACTAGCGGAAGCGCCAGCCGACGGACACGCCGACCGCCACCGGATCGGCGCCGACGTAGCCGTCGTCGGCACGCAGCAGCACGGCGTCGTCGTCGAGATCAGCCCAGCGCACGTCGGCACTCACCATCAGCTGGCGGCTGAGCTGCAGTTCGGCGCCCACTTCGGCGGCGGCCCCGAGCGAACTCTGCCGGTTGCGACGCGTGAGCATCATCGGAGCGCCGTCGTTGTCCCCGAAATACACGGCGCGGTTGAGGCCGGCGCCCGCATACGTGCGCAGCGCGCCGCGCTCGGCCAGTGGATAGCGCACGGTGAGCAACTCGGCGCCGTCGCGACGGTCCTGCTGCACGACGAGTTGCGCGACGGTGTCCGCCGCCGGGGCATCCGGGTCGATCGCGTCCTGGGACTGCTCGACGAGCCATTGCGGCCGGTCGCGGCGCACGACGGTGAGCGTGCGGGAGAGCAATTCGTGGAGGCGTGACTGGCCGGCCTGCCAGGCCTCGCGCACGGCGTCGACGGGCGCGGGGTCCGCAGCCGCAACGGGCGGCAGCACGCCGATGAGGCAACCCAGGATCGCGAGTGTCGAGCGACGAACGGCCATCGTGCACCTGCGTGATGTCCGGCAACCCCGCCATCCCCGGCGACCCTGGAGGATCCACCGTGGACCGGAGGCTTTGCGTCCCCGCCTTGCGGCGGGTTTGCCAATGGGTACCGAACATACGCCGACGGTTGGCGATGGGAAGAGCCGGGCGCAGCGACCGCGCGAAAGTGTGACGCGGGCGTGGGTCCGTGGAGCGTTACGTCAAGTCAGCGGCGCCGCACGTGCAGGTGCTGGTGCGGCGCGGATCCCTTGCCATGCGTGTGAACCTCGAAGCGCTCCTCCACCGGCACCAGCACCAGGCGGCCGTGACGCACGCCCCGCTCGGCGATCACGTGGTCGGCGAAGTGCCGCACATCGCCCACCGCTCCGCGCAGCACCGTCACTTCCATGCAGCTGTCATGGTCGAGGTGCACGTGCAGCGTGGCGAGCGACAAGTCATGGTGGTCGTGCGCAGCGCGCGTCAGGCGGCTCGACAGGTCGCGCGCCTCGTGGTCGTACACGTAGATCGCGGCGCCGAGGCACTGGGCCTGGGGTGACGACTCGAGCGTCGCCTGCTCGAGACCCGCCCGCACCAGGTCGCGGATCGCCTCCGAACGGTTGGCGTAGTTCCGGTCCGCCATGAATTCGTCGAGCCGGCCCATCAGGTCGTCGTCGAGGGTGATGGTCGTGCGCTGCATGTTCGCCTCAACCCCGGGGCAGGATCCGGGTATGCACTTATTGGTAAATCGTCATACTCTCACTAGAGTCCGCAGCCAGGGTGTGCCGGCGGACGGCCACGAAAGTGAGGTCATGATGGGCAACGGCACTGGACGGCGCAACGCGAATGCGGCACGCGTCGCCGCACTCGTGGCACTGGCGCCACCCCTCACCGCGTCGGGCTCGGGGATCCCCACCGCCACGCCGCTCGAGGAGATCGTGGTCACGGCGTCCCGCATGGGCCTGATAGGAGAGTCGCGCGCCGCCAGCGAGGGCATCGTGCCCGCGATCCAGCTCGAGGGGCGGCCGGTCCTGCGCCCGGGCGAGGTGCTCGAGGTGGTGCCCGGCCTGATCGTCACGCAGCACAGCGGCGACGGCAAGGCGAACCAGTATTTCCTGCGCGGCTTCAACCTCGACCACGGCACCGATTTCGCGACGAGTGTCGACGGCATCCCCGTCAACATGCCCACCCACGCGCACGGCCAGGGTTACTCCGACATCAATTTCCTGATCCCGGAACTGGTGGACACGGTGAGCTACCGCAAGGGCACCTACTTCGCGGACGAAGGCAATTTCTCGGCGGCCGGCGCCGCCGACATCACCTACCGCCGCGAGCTCGATGCCCCGTTCGTGAACCTCACCGTCGGCGCGGACGACTACTACCGGGCGCTGCTCGCGGGTGCCCCGGAAGTGGGCGGCGGCACACTGCTCGGCGCGCTGGACTACTCGACTGCAGACGGGCCCTGGGACCTGCCGCAGGATTACCGCAAGGTGAACGGCCTCCTGAAGTACTCGCGCGGCGCCGCAGAGCGTGGCTTCGCCGCGACGGCCATGGGCTACGACGGCCGCTGGGACAGCACCGACCAGATCCCCCTCCGAGCCACGCGCTCGGGCTGCGGGCAGATTCCCTTCTGCATCTCGCGCTTCGGCTACGTGGACGACACCAGTGGTGGCGAGTCGCACCGCTACAGCCTGTCGGTGGACGCCTGGTCCAACGACGGGGAAGGCCGCGGCTGGACCGCGAGCGCCTGGGCGCTGGACTACCACCTCGAGCTCATCTCCAACTTCACCTACGCGCTCGACCCGGTCAACGGCGACCAGTTCGAGCAGTACGACGACCGCCGGGTCTACGGCGGCCGGTTCGAGTACGTCTGGCCCGCCTCCCTGACGAGCCTGCCCGGGGCGCTGCGCGCCGGCGCCGAACTGCGGCGCGACGAGATCGAGCCCGTCGGGCTGTACCTCACGACACAGGCTGTACGCCGCGAGACCGTCCGCGAGGACGACGTCACGCAGTCGAGCTACTCGGCCTACCTCTCGCACGACCAGCGCTGGAACGACTGGTTGCGCACGGAACTCGGGCTGCGCGCCGACTACTTCGACTTCGACGTCTCGAGCAATCTCGCCGCGAACTCCGGCACGGCCACCGACTCGATCGCGAGCCCCAAGGCATCCGTAGTGCTCGGGCCCTGGCACGAGACGGAGTATTTCCTCAACGCCGGTCGCGGTTTCCACAGCAACGACGCGCGCGGCACGACGATCCGGGTCGACCCATCGGACGGCGTGACGCCCGTGGATCGCGTCGATCCGCTGGTGGCCGCGACCGGCGCGGAGGTCGGCTTCCGCTCCGCCGCCGTCCCCGGGCTGCAACTCTACGGCGCCCTGTGGCGCCTCGATCTCGACTCCGAGCTGCTGTTCGTCGGCGACGGCGGCATCACCGAGCCGAGCCGCGCAAGCCGTCGCTACGGCGTCGAGCTGGGCGCGTTCTGGGCGCCGCTCGACTGGCTGATCGTGGACCTCGATTACGCATGGTCGCACGCACGCTTCCGCGGCAATGACCCGGCGGGCGACCGAATCCCGGGCGCGGTCGAGGACGTGGCGTCGCTCGGCGTCGCGGTGAACCGCAGCGACGGCTGGTTCGGAGGCGCGCGGGTGCGCTACCTCGGCGAGGCGCCATTGATCGAGGACGACAGCGTGCGCTCCGAACCGACGTTGCTGGTGAACCTCGAGGCCGGCTACCGCATTACGGAAAGGCTGAGCGCCTTCCTCACGGTGTTCAACCTGTTCGACGCCGAAGACAACGACATCAGCTATTTCTACGAGTCGCAGCTGCCTGGCGAAGCCGCACCCGTCGAGGACATCCATTTCCACCCGGTCGAGCCGCGCACGTTCCGCCTCACGCTTGGGTTAAGCTTCTGAGGTGCGCAACCTCACCCCCAGCACGATCCGCATCGGCCAGCGTTATCGCCCGTCCCGCCTGAACGGGCCCTACGACGCGCTCGTCATCGGCTCGGGCATCGGCGGGCTGACGACCGCGGCGCTCCTCTCCGAACTCGGCTGGCGCGTCGCGGTGCTCGAACAGCACTACACCGCCGGCGGCGCCACCCACAGCTACGACCGCAACGGCTACGAGTGGGACGTGGGCGTCCACTACATCGGCGACATGGGCACCCGCACCACGGTGCGCCGCATGATGGACTTCCTCACCCAGGGCAACCTGCACTGGGCGCCGATGGACGCGCACTACGACCGCTTCTTCATCGGCGACAACGTGTACGACGCGGTGGCAGGGCGCGAGGCGTTCCGCGAGAACGTGGTCGGTCACTTCCCGCGCGAGGCGGCGGCCGTGGACCGCTACCTCGACTTGCTGAGCGAGGTGTCGCGCAGCATGCGCACCTTCGCACTCGACCGTACGCTGCCGCCGTGGGCCGCAGCCGTCGCCGGGCCGATGCTGCGCAGCCGGCTGCCGAAGAGTTTCTCGCGCACGACCTGGGAAGTGCTCTCCGAACTCACGCAGGACCCCGAGCTGATCGCGGTGCTCACGGGCCAGTGGGGCGACATGGGCCTGCCGCCGAAGCGCTCGTCGTTCGTGATCCAGGCGCTGATCGCGCGCCACTACCTGCACGGCGGCTTCTATCCCGTGGGCGGGGCGTGGCGCATCGCCGACACCATCATCCCGCGCATCCGCGCCACGGGCGGCGAAGTGTTCACCTATGCGCGCGTCACGGACATCCTGGTGCGCGACGGCCGCGCCTGCGGCGTGCGCATGGACGACGGCCACGAGATCGAGTCGCGCTGCGTGATTTCCGACGCGGGCGCGATGAATACGCTCGCGCGCCTGCTGCCGCAGGACGTCTCGCGAGCGGCGGGCTACGACCAGTTGCTGCCCAAGGTGAAGCCGAGCATCGGCCACCTCGGCGTGTACATCGGGCTCAAGGCCACGGCCGCCGAACTCGGGTTGCCGAAGACGAATTTCTGGATCTACCCGGACAACGACTACGACGGCACGCTCGCGAAGTTCGAGGCCGACCCGACCGGGCCCTTCCCCGCCGTGTACCTGTCGTTCCCGTCGGCGAAGGATCCCGACTTCGAACGGCGCCATCCGGGCCGCGCGACGATCGAGATCGTGGCGCCCGCGCCGTACGAGATCTTTGCACCGTGGGCGGACAAGACCTGGGGCAAGCGCGGCGACGACTACGAGGCGCTCAAGCAGTCCTATGGCGAGCGCCTGCTCGAGCACCTCTACGCCAAGGTGCCGCAGGTGCGCGGCCGCATCGACTACTGGGAGGTCTCCACGCCGCTCTCGATGCAGTGGTTCTGCGGCTGGGAGCGCGGCGAACTGTACGGGCTCGACCACGACCCGTCGCGCCTGCAGCAATCGTGGCTGCGCCCCCGCACGCGCGTGCCGGGGCTGTGGCTCACCGGCCAGGACATCATGTCGTGTGGCGTCACGGGCGCGATGATGGGCGGCGTGGCCGCGGCCACCGCAGTGGCCGGCATGCGCCGCATGGCACCGGTGATGAAGCGCGTGTTCGGCTGACGCGCGGCGGGCTCAGAGCCCGAGCGCACGCAGGTCGAGCTTGCCCGCGGGCCCGACCGGCGGGCACCAGAAATACGCGCCGGTCAACGGGTGGGTGAACCCGAACAGCGCGTCCGTGATGCCGTCCTCCTCGCCCGCCATGCGCCGCATCTGTGCCTCGAACGCGTCGAACGAATGGCCGAACGCCACGAACACCAGCCCGGCGCGCGCGCCGTCCGCCCACGGCATCGAGCGGCGCACGACGAACGCCTCGGGGTCGAAGCTCTCCTGTGCCGTGCGCTTCACGTGGGCCGAGGCAGGAGCGTCGTCCATCTCCTCGTTGTCCTCGCGACGGCGGCCGAAGGTCGCGTCCTGCTCAGCCTGTGACAGGCGAGAGAAGCGATCGAGGTCGTGCAGCCACTGTTGCACGGCGACGTAGCTCGAACCGTCGAGACCGGAGCCTGCCCCGGCCAGCGTCGCGGCGGCCACGGCATCGTCCCCGGCCGGATTCTCGGTGCCGTCTTCGTAGCCGGTGAGGTCACGGCTCGCGTCGTACTGGAATGCATCGATGATGGCCCCGGTGCACAGCGCAGGCGCGAGCGCGGCCTCGATGGCGCGCGTGCGATGCACGAGTTCGCCACGATCGTCTCCGCGCAGCCAGCACCACAGCGCCGCCGGCGTCGACGGCACGTCGATACCGGCGCCTGCCCGGGCCGGGAAGTCCCGCAGGCCGGGCACGTCGCGGCCGAGCGCGAGCACGATCGAGCGGCCGACGCCCACGACCGTTGCCGCCAGATCGACGGCGCCCGCCAGGCGTCCGAGCGCGCCGCGAAGATCGCCGCCGGGCACGAGTTCGAACGTGAGATAACGGGCAAGGCGCGGCACCGGCGCGAGAATGCCGGGCTGGACGGGCGTCATGGCGGCTCCTGTCGACAGAGGTTCCAGTGGATTCTAGCCCGAGGCGGCGCCCGGCAGCCGCCCACCCGCGCATCCGGATAATGCCCGATGAGCGCGTGGCCCACCGTCGAGATAATCGGGACGAGGACATCAGCGGCCCATGACCACCCCATCCAGCGCGATCCCGCACGGCGCGGGCCCCGAGCCGGCTCGCGCGTGGCACGCGCTGCCCGCCGACGTGGCATTGCGCGAGCTGGGCTCGGGTCACGGTGGCCTGTCCGCCGAGGAAGCCCGCCGCCGCTTCGAGTCGGCCGGGCCGAACGCACTGCAGGCAGCGCGCGGCGTGTCGCCCTGGACCCTGCTGGCCGGGCAGTTCAAGAACGTCCTGATCGTCATCCTGCTCGCGGCCACCGCGCTCTCGGCCTTGCTGGGGCACGGCGTCGAGGCAATCGCGATCACCGTGATCGTGCTGTTCGCCGTGCTGCTCGGCTTCGTGCAGGAATACCGTGCCGAGCGCTCGATCGAGGCGTTGCGGGAGATGGCGGCGCCGCGCGCCACAGTGATACGCGGCGGCGAGGAGATCGACCTGCCGGCCCGCGAGGTCGTGCCGGGCGACCTGCTGGTGCTGACGGCGGGCAATCGCGTCGCCGCCGATGCCCGCCTGCTGCAGGGCATGAACCTGAAGGCACAGGAAGCGCCGCTCACCGGCGAGTCCACGCCGGTCGAGAAGTACGCCGATGCGCTGTGCGATCCGGCCGCGGCGGTCGGCGACCGTCGCAACATGGTGTACGCGAGCACCACCGTCGGCTACGGACGCGGCCTTGCCGTGGTCGTCGCCACCGGCGCGCAGACCGAGGTTGGCCGCATCGCCCAGATGCTGCTCGAGGTGCAGACGGGCCGCACGCCGCTGCAGGTGAATCTCGACAAGCTTGGACGCACGCTTGCCCGGGCGGCACTGGCCGTGGTCGCGTTGATCGTCGCGCTCGGGCTGCTGCGCGGCCAGCCGTTCGTCGAGATGCTGGTGTTCGGCATCGCGCTCGCGGTGGCCGTGGTGCCCGAGGCGCTGCCCGCGGTGGTCACGATCTCGCTCGCGCTCGGCGTGCAGCGCCTCGTTCGCCGCCGTGCGCTCATGCGGCGGCTCGCGGCCGTGGAGACGCTCGGCAGCACGTCGGTCATCTGTACGGACAAGACGGGCACGCTGACGCGCGACGAGATGACCGTGCGCCGGCTGTACGTCGCCGGGCAGTTCGTCGACGTGACCGGCTCGGGCTACGCCCCGGACGGCCAGTTCCACACGGGCGGCGTGGCGCTCGAGGTGGGGCCCCGGCCGCGCGATCCACTCGCGGAGGGAGTGCGCGACTTGCTCGAAGCGGCAGCACTTGCGTCCGACGCGCACCTCGTGCGCGACGCCGCGCGTGACTCCTGGGAGATCAAGGGTGACCCCACCGAGGGCGCACTCGTCGTGGCCGCGGCGAAGGCCGGCCTGCACAAGCCCGCACTCGACGCCGCACGGCCACGCGTCCACGAGATCCCGTTCACCTCCGAGTCGAAGCGCATGACCACGCTGCACGGGGGCCCGGGCGGCGTAGTCGCCTTCGCGAAGGGCGCGCCCGAGGTCCTGCTCGCGGCGTGCACGACCGAGCAGACCCCGCGCGGCGCAGTGGCGCTCGACGCGCCGGCCCGTGCCCGCGTCCTGGCGGCCGCGCAGCGCATGGCGGGTGATGCATTACGGGTGCTGGCAGTGGCGAAGCTGCGTGACGCCAGCCCCGGCACCTGCGAGCACGGCCTCACCCTGCTCGGCCTGGTCGGCATGTTCGACCCGCCGCGCGCCGAGGCGCGTGCAGCGATCGCGACCTGCGAGCGAGCGGGCATCCGGGTCTTGATGATCACCGGCGACCACCCGCTCACCGCCGAGGCGATCGCGCGCGAGCTGGGCCTGCTGAAGGGCGGCCGCGTGGTGACGGGCGTTGAGCTCGCCGCGCTGGACGACGCGACGCTCGAACGCGACGTGGCGGGCATCGACGTCTGCGCGCGCGTCTCGCCGGCCGACAAGCTGCGCGTGGTCGAGGCGCTGCAGAAGCGCGGTCACGTGGTCGCCATGACGGGCGACGGCGTGAACGACGCGCCGGCGCTCAAGAAGGCGGACATCGGCATCGCGATGGGCGTGACGGGCACGGACGTGGCGCGCGAGGCGGCCGCGATGACGCTGACCGACGACAACTTTGCGTCGATCGTCGCCGCGGTCGAGGAAGGCCGCGGCATCTTCGGCAACATCAAGAAGTACCTGATGTTCCTGCTGTCGTCGAACGTGGGCGAGATCGGCCTGATGGCGGGCACGGCCCTGCTCGGCATGCCGCTGCCGCTCACGGCAGTGCAGATCCTCTACGTGAACCTCGCAACCGACGGGCTGCCAGCACTCGCGCTCGCGGTGGACCCGCCGGAGGACGACCTGATGCGGCGCCCGCCGCGCGACCCGCACGCCGGCATGTTCGGCCCGCAGGTGGTCGCGCTGATGCTGATCGGCGGCGCCTGGTCGATGCTGGTCAACGTCGGGCTGTTCGCCTGGGCGCTGCAGTCGGGCCGCCCGCTCGCCGAGGCGATGTCCATGACCTTCGTCTCGCTGGTGCTGATCCAGTTCCTGAAGGCCTACAGCTACCGCTCCGACCGGGCCTCGGTGCTGGTGCGGCCGTTCGCGAACCGGTGGCTGAACCTCGCCGTGGCGTGGGAGGTCACGCTGCTCGTGCTGATCCTCTACCTGCCCGCACTGCAGGGACCGTTCGACACCTTCGCCCTCTCGCCCATCGACTGGGCGATCGTGCTCGGCGCGGCGGCGACCGTGCTGCCGGTGCTCGACATCGCGAAATCCGTGCTGCGCTGGCGTCAGTAGGCGCGCTTCTTCGTGTCCATCAGCCGCAGGATCAGCGGCGTGAGGATGATCTGCATCGCGAGCGGCAGCTTGCCGCCCGGCAGGACGAGCGTGTTGGGCCGCGACATGAACGCGTCGTGGATCATCGACAGCAGGTACGGGAAGTCGATGCCGCGCGGGTTCGCGAAGCGCACGATCAGGAAGCTCTCGTCCGCGGTCGGGATGTCCTGGGCGATGAACGGGTTCGAGGTGTCCACCGTCGGCACGCGCTGGAAGTTGATGTGCGTGCGCGAGAACTGCGGCACGATGTAGTTCACGTAGTCGGGCATGCGGCGCAGGATCGTGTCCACCACCGCCTCGGTCGAGTAGCCGCGCTGGCGCTTGTCGCGGTGCAGCTTCTGGATCCACTCGAGGTTGATCGACGGCGCCACGCCGATCAGCAGGTCGGGATACTTCGCGACGTCGTGTTCCTCCGTCTTCACCGCGCCGTGCAGACCCTCGTAGAACAGCAGGTCCGAGCCCTCGCCGATCTCCTTCCACTCCGTGAAGGTGCCGGGCTCGCCGCCATACTTCGCCCCTTCCTCGGCGTCGTGGATGTAGGTGCGCGAGCGGCCGCGGCCCGACAGCGCGTAGCTGCGGAACAGTTCCTCGAGGTCGCCGAAGACGTTCGAGTCCGGGCCGAAGTGGCTGAAGTTCTTGTTTCCCGCCGCCTCGGCCTCCTTCATCCTCTGCCGCATCGCCATGCGGTCGTAGCGGTGGAAGGCGTCGCCCTCGACGATCGCCGCATCGATCTTCTCGCGGCGGAAGATCCACTCGAAGGTGGTCTTGACGGTGCTGGTGCCGGCGCCCGAGGAACCGGTCACCGCGATGATGGGATGTCTCGCCGACATGTGTGGAGCTCCGGAAGATTCGGTCAGCCGTTGCGGAACAGCGAACGCTCGCCGAAGAGTGGCGAGCTGTAGGGCTTGTCCTCGCCGCGGTCATACTCGGCGTGGTAGCGCTCGACGCGTTCGACCTCCTGGCGCGAACCGAGGATCACCGGCACGCGCTGGTGGATGCGCTCGGGCAACACCTCGAGGATGCGGCCGCGGCCGGTGGAGGCAGCGCCGCCCGCCTGCTCGACGATCATGGCCATGGGGTTCGCCTCGTACAGCAGGCGCAACCGCCCTTCGCGGTTCGCGGCCTTCTGGTCGCGGGGATACAGGTAGAGGCCGCCGCGCAGCAGGATGCGGTGCACGTCGGCCACCATCGAGGCGACCCAGCGCGTGTTGAAGTCGCGCCCGCGCGGCCCTTCCTTGCCCGCCTTGCACTCGTCCACGTAGCGCGTGACGGGCGGCTCCCAGAAGCGCCGGTTCGACGCGTTGATCAGGTAGTCGGAACCTTCCTCGGGGACGCGGATGTCGGGGTGCGTGAGCACGAAGTTGCCGATCTCGCGGTCGAGCGTGAAACCGTGCGTGCCGCGACCCACGGTGATCACCACCTGCGTCGAGGGGCCATAGATCGCATAGCCGGCAGCGAGCTGCCGCGTCCCCGGCTGCAGCACCGCCGACGTGCCGCGCGAGGTCTCCGGCAGCACGAGCACCGAGAAGATCGAACCGACCGGCAGGTTCACGTCGAGGTTGTTCGAGCCGTCGAGCGGGTCGAACACCAGTGCGAGCCGGCCATGGCCTTCGACGAAGTGCACGTCGTCGCGCTCCTCGGAGGCGAGCGCACCCACGAGCCCGCTCCATTCCACGCCGCGCGCGAACATCTCGTCGGCCAGCACGTCGAGCTGCTTCTGCTGCTCGCCCTGCGTGTTCTCGGTGCCGGCGAGGCCGGCGAGGCCCACCAGCGGACCCTTGCCGACCGCCGCCGAAATCGCCTTGATGACGGCGGCGACGTCCACCAGCAGCGCCGCGAGCTCGCGGCCGTGCGGTCCTTCCGGCACCTGCTGGATGAGGAACTTGGAGATGGTGGTGTAGCCAGGGTTCAGCATGCGGCCTCCTCGGCCGGGTCGCGCGCCGCGCCGAACACGCGGCTGGCACGGATGTCCCCGGCTTCGATCGTCATCAGCATGTCGGCATCCACGCGCCCAGCCTCGAGCAGGCGGCGCGCCTGCCTGAGCCGGGCGCGGTCGAGCGCATTGCGCAGCGAGCGGGCGTTGGCAAAGTTCGGTTGTTCGCGGCGCAGGCGCAGGTAGTCGCCGAGCGCCTCGTGCGCGCCGCCCGAGAGGCGCAGTCCCAGCCCCGTCACCATCCGCCCGGCGATCTGCTGCAATTCCTCGACCGAGTAATCGGGGAAGTCGATGTGGTGCGCGACGCGCGAGCCCAGCCCCGGGTTGCTCTGGAAGAAAGTGTCCATGCGCGACTTGTAGCCCGCGAAAATCACCACGAGGTCCTCGCGCTGGTTCTCCATCACCTGCATGAGGATCTCGATCGCCTCCTGGCCGTAGTCGCGCTCGTTCTCCGGGCGATACAGGTAGTAGGCCTCGTCGATGAACAGCACGCCACCCATGGCGCGCTTCAGCACGTCCTTGGTCTTCGGCGCGGTGTGGCCGATGTACTGGCCCACGAGGTCGTCGCGCGTCACGGCAACGAGATGTCCCTTACGCACGTGCCCGAGCCGGTGCAGGATCGTCGCCATGCGCATGGCGACGGTAGTCTTGCCGGTGCCGGGGTTGCCGGTGAAGCACATGTGCAGCGAGGGCTTCGCGCCCTCGACGCCCAGCGCCGCGCGCGCCTTGTCCACCACGAGCAGCGAGGCGATCTCGCGGATGCGGGTCTTCACCGGCACGAGGCCCACGAGCTCGCGGTCGAGCTCGTCGAGCACTTCGCCGACTCCCGACTCGGCCAGCAGCGCCTTGAGGTCGATGGACTCGCTCATCGTCCGGCCCAGCGATGCCGCGCCTCAGGCGCGCTCGATCGTGTAGCGGACCAGCCGCGCCGGGCCTTCCTCGCGGCGCAGCCTGTAGCGCGCCTCGACCGGCGGGCGGTGCACCATGAACGACATGCGCATGGTCTCGAAGCCGCGCGTCGAGTCGAACGCGTTCAGCTTGATGTAGCAACCGGGGTGCGCCTTGCGGCACTCGCGCAATTCCTCGAGCACGCCGGTGGCACTCCGTAGGTCGAACATCGGCATGCCCCACATCTCCCAGTACACGTTGCGGGGGTGCGGATCATCGGTGTACTCGAGCGACACCGCCCAGCCCTGCTCGAGTGCGTACTCGACCTGCTTGCCGATCTGCTCGTCGGTGAGGTCGGGGAGGTATGAGAACGTGCCTTGTGTGATGCGCATGGCGGGCTCCTCAGGCGACGCTCACCGTCGGCACGAAGTCCGAGGTGTCGGTGGATGCGTAGTTGAACGTGACGTCCTTCCAGGTGGCGAGCGCGGCCTCGAGCGGCCGGCAGGTCTTCGCTGCCTGCACGAGGATCTGCGGGCCCTCGTTGGCGATGTCGCGGCCCTCGTTGCGCGCGAGCACCATCGCCTCGAGCGCGACGCGGTTTGCCGTGGCGCCCGCCTGGATGCCCATCGGGTGGCCGATCGTGCCGCCGCCGAATTGCAGCACCACGTCGTCGCCGAAGAGATCGAGCAGCTGGTGCATCTGGCCGGCGTGGATGCCGCCCGACGCCACCGGCATCACCTTGCGCAGCCCCGCCCAGTCCTGGTCGAAGAACAGGCCGCGCGGCAGGTCCTGCTTCGTGTAGCTGTCGCGGCAGACGTTGTAGTAACCCTGCACCGTCATCGGGTCGCCCTC
>JAGVUU010000268.1:0-24524 GCA_019136105.1 Gammaproteobacteria bacterium | reverse complement strand
ATCCACGCCCGCGAGGCGCAGCCACTTGGCGATGACGCGGAACGACACGCCGTGGTTCTTCTGCCGCGTGTAGGTGCCGTGTCCCGCGCGGTGCATGTGCAGGATCATGTCGTTGTCGCGCGCCCAGTTCGAGATCGACTGGATCGCGGTCCAGCCGACGATCAGGTCCACCATGACGATGCAGGAGCCTAGGTCGCGCGCGAACTCGGCGCGCTTGTACATCTCCTCCATCGTGCCCGCGGTGATGTTGAGGTAGTGGCCCTTCACCTCGCCGCTCGCCGCCTGCGCCTTCTGCACCGCTTCCATGCAGAACAGGAAGCGGTCGCGCCAGTGCATGAACGGCTGCGAATTGATGTTCTCGTCGTCTTTCGTGAAATCGAGGCCGCCGAGCAGTGCTTCGTACACGACGCGGCCGTAGTTCTTGCCCGAGAGGCCGAGCTTGGGCTTGATCGTGGCGCCCAGGAGCGGGCGGCCGTACTTGTCGAGGCGCTCACGCTCCACGACGATGCCGGTCGGCGGGCCGCGGAAGGTCTTCACGTAGGCCACCGGGAAACGCATGTCCTCGAGGCGCGCCGCCTTGAGCGGCTTGAAGCTGAAGACGTTGCCGATGATCGAGGCGGTGAGGTTCGCGATCGAGCCCTCCTCGAACAGGTCGAGCTCGTAGGCGATCCACGCGAAGTACTGGCCCTCGATGCCGGGCACCGGCTGCACCTGGTACGCCTTGGCCCGGTAGTTCTCGCAGGCGGTGAGGCGGTCGGTCCACACCACGGTCCACGTCGCGGTCGACGACTCGCCGGCGACGGCGGCGGCAGCCTCCTCGGGATCGACTCCTTCCTGCGGCGTGATGCGGAACACCGCGATCAGGTCGGTGTCCTTGGGCTCGTAGCCGGGTACCCAGTAGCCCATTTCCTTGTACTTGAGCACGCCGGCCTGGTAGCGCTTGGCGACGTTGCCGGTGGTGCGCTGGCTGGTCCCGGCACCCGGGGACGTGACCGTCTTCGTCATGAATCCGCCCTCCTCGCCGCGGCCGCGGCGGCATGAAGGTCACTGTAGGACGGGCTCTTGTTAATTGATACTTAGGGTTTTTTGGCGTTCTGATAAGCTTTGCTTATGGATCCACGCCACCTCAGTCTGCGCCAGTTAGAGGTCCTGAAGACGGTCGCCGAGTTCGGCTCGATGGCCGAGGCCGGCCGGCGCCTGTTCATGACCGGACCGGCCATCACCCAGCAGGTCCAGCAGCTCGAGAAGGTGCTCGGCATGCCGGTGTTCGACCGGCTGGGGCGCCGGCTGCAACTCACGGCCGCCGGCGACCGGGTCCTCTCTGCCGCCATCGAAGTCCACTCACGCCTCGGGGTGCTGGCCAAGGAAATGGACGCACTCAGGAAGCGCGACGACGGCACGCTGCACCTCGGCATCCTCGCCACTGCGACCCACATCCTGCCGCCGCTGCTCGCCGACTTCCGCCGGCGTGCACCCGGCATCGCCGTGCACATGGCGGTCTCGACACGCGAGGAGCTGTCGCGCCGCGTGCTCGGCGGCGACGTGGACCTGGCACTGATGGGGCGCGGCGCCGAGACGGGCACCGAGGAAGCCGCCGCAAGCGGCCGGCTGGTGCGCGAACCGTTCGCCAGCAACCCGCACGTGATCATCGCGTGGCCGGGCCACCCGCTCGCGGCAGCGCGCGGCATCGCGCCGATCGAACTGCGTCACGAGACCGTGGTGCAGCGCGAGCCGGGCTCGGGCACGCGCGCCATGCTCGACGCATTCCTCGCCATGCACCGCATCGTGCCCCGCGAACGCATCACCGTGAGTGGCAACGAGATGGCGAAGCACGCGGTGATGTCGCAGCTCGGCATCAGCCTCACCTCGATGCACACGCTGTTCCTCGAACTCAAGACCGGCGCGCTCGTGCGGCTGCAGGTGGACCACACGCCGATCGAGCGCACGTGGTACGTGGTGTATCACCCCGACCGCTGGCTGCCGCCCGCCGCGGCCGCGTTCCGCGACTTCCTGCTCGACGAGGGCGCGAGGAAGGTGGAGGCCGAGACTCGCCGCCTGCTGGCGGAAGCGCCGGAACCTCGCTGACGGTCAGTGCCGGGCGCTGATCCAGGCCTCGAGGTCCGCGAGCACCTGCTCGCGCTCGGGTTCGTTGTAGACCTCGTGGAACAGGCCCTCGTACAGGCGGACGGTGCGCAGCTTGGAGTTCCCGAGCCGTTCGTACACCGGCCGCGTCGCGGCAACCGGCACGAGCCGGTCCGCCGTACCGTGCTGCACGAGCACCGGCAGGCGCAACTTCGGCGCTGCGTCCGCAAACCCGGCCATCGCGTCGAGCAGTTCCACCAGCGTCCGCGCCGGGATCGCGCCGCGAAAGACGAGCGGGTCGGACTCGTAGGCGCGGACCACCGCCGGGTCGCGGCTGATTGCGGTTGCCGGCAAGGTGAGCGCGCCGGTGTTGGGCGCCATCCTCGACAGCAACCGCACGGCCAGTGCTTTGAGCGGCGGCACGGTTTCCCCGGCCGCGAGCGCCGGCGCCGACAGCACCAGGCCTTTCAGGGTGCCGGGGTTGCGCAGCGCCGTCGCAAGCGCGACCGCGCCACCCATGCTGTGACCGAGCAGGAACATCGTGGCGTCGGGATGCTGTCGCTGGGTGCGGCCGACGAACGTGCCGAGATCCGCAACGAGGTACGCGAAGCGCTCGATGTTCGCGCGCCGACCGCTCGAGCGGCCGTGTCCGCGGTGATCGAGGGCGTAGACGCCGTAGCCTCGTGCCACGCAACGCTCCGCGAACGGGGCGTAACGTCCGCCGTGCTCGGCCAGGCCGTGGGAGATGACGATGACGACGCCGGGGTCGTGGTCGGGCAGCCACGCCTGCACGTGTAGCGCCGCGTCCTGGCAGCCCGGCCACTGCATTTCCCTGTGCCTCACGCGCGTCTCCTCCGTGGCGCAGGCCGCCGCCAACGAGGCAGCCGATCCCCGCTGATGATAGCGTCCCTGCGGCAGTCCTCGACAGAACGGTTGCGTGCGACCTTCCGTCAGGCGTCGCCGAACGCGCGCAGGGCGGCCTCGGCCACCTGCCGGCCATGCTCCTGGAGGAAGTGCCCGGCATGCGGAACCTCGAGCGGCGGCGGGCAACCGCGGATCACCTTCGCCAGCGCCTGCATGACCGGTGGACCGAGCACGGGATCCTGCATGCCGATCGCCATGAACGTGCGCCCGTTCCAACGCTCGCGGAAGAACTCGGCGGCCCGGAGCGACTCCGCAACGCCTTCCATATCGGGCGCTACGGGGACCAGGGCGGGGAAGCGGCGTACGCCCGCCCGGTAGCCTGCGTCCGGGAACGGCGCTGCATAGGCTGCGGCCTCTGCATCCGTCATGTCGGGCACGGACCGCTGCATGAGCGTCGCGATGTCGAAATCCGGCTTTGCCGCGACGAATGCCTTCCACGCGTCGAAGCCCGGTCCGGGCGAGCGGCCGATCCCCAGTCCCGTGTTCATGACGATCAGCCGGTCGATACGGTCCGGGAACTCCATCGGCAGCGTGAGGCCGAGCAGCCCGCCCCAATCCTGCACCACGAGCGTCACGTGCCGCAGGTCGAGCGCCTCGACGAAGCGCAGCAGCAGGTTGCGGTGGAACAGGAAGGTGTAGATCGCGTCTTCGACCGGCTTGTCGGAGCGGCCGAAGCCGAGCAGGTCGGGCGCCACCACGCGGTGTCCGGCGGCCGTGAAGACCGGGAGCATCTTGCGGTAGAGGTAGCACCACGTGGGCTGGCCGTGCAGGCACAACACCGTGCGGCCGCTCGCCCTGCCGGCGGGTGGTTCATCGAGGTAATGGACGCGCAGCCCACCGTAGCCCGGCAGGCCTTCGATGTAATGCGGCGCGTACGGGAAATCCGGCAGGGCGGCGAATCGTTCGTCGGGGGTGCGCAGCGCTGCGATCTGCGAGTTCGCCATGTCTTGCGGTCCTGCAGAAAACGAACGGGCGGACGCCGCACTGGCGCCCGCCCGCAGTGTACGCCGCCTGGCGACTACTTCGCCTGCGCGACCGCCTCCGCCTTCGGGGCCGCGAAGCGGAGCGCGGCCAGCTCACCCTGGCGCGCGTAGTCGAGCGCCTCGCCGAGCACCATCGCGGCTTCCTGCGGTGCATGGAAGCCCATCGAGTTCTCGGCCGCGATGAAGTCGAGGCGCCACTGTGCCTTGCGCTGGAACTCGAGCGCGTCCTTCAGCTGCTCCTCGGTGGCCCCTGCCACCTTCGCGGCCTGGATCGCATCGAGCAGCGCCACGATGGCGACGCCACCGCGCTGCATCAGGTCGTAGTTGCGCTGCTGGATCTGGTCCACGCGCGCGAGGATCTCGTCCTCGGGCTGGTGGTGGCAGGTCTGGCAAGCGCGGTTGACGTTGAGCAACGGGCTGCGCACCCAGTGATCGGAGACCTTCGTGGAGCCGTCGCGCATGTAGGGCATGTGGCAATCGGCGCAGGCCACGCCGCTGCGGGCGTGCACGCCCTGGCTCCACAGTTCGAACTCGGGATGCTGCGCCTTGAGGATCTTCGCGCCGCTCTCGGCGTGCTTGTAGTCGAAGAACTGCTCGCCGTCCGGGAACTTCGTTTCGTTCCAGAACTTCTCGGTGTCGGACGCGCGCAGGCCCTTGCCCCACGGGAAGGTGAGCGGCATCTTGGTCGAGCAGTAGTACTCGACGTGGCACTGGCCGCAGACGTACGAGCGCATCTCGGTGCGAGTGCCGTCGACGTTCGGGTCGTAGGGCTTCGCACGGCTGCCCTCGCGCCATTGCTGGACCGACGGCAGGTGTGGCACGGGCGCATCGGACGCGGCGAGCGCCTGGATGCCGTTGATGAAGCCCGGGCGCGTGACGCGCAGCTGCATGGTCTTCGGGTCGTGGCAATCCACGCAGGACACTGGGTGACCGTGCCCCGACTCGTGCAGCTTCTTGTTGAGGTCCTGGTAGGAGAACTTGTAGCTCTCCTCGAAGCCCTTCATGGCGTCGCCGCCGCCGAGCTCGCGGTACAACGGCATGATGGAGGCATGGCAGTGCAGGCAGGAGCCCGACTGCGGCTTGGAGAGGCGCTCGGTCTGCTCCTTGTCGGTCAGCATGTACGCGTGGCCGCGCCGGTCGCGGTAGTCGATCGAGAACGCGTAACCGAGGAACATGCGCTTGAGCCACGGGTCGCGCTCGATCTTCTCGTCCGGCATCGCCTCGCTGCCGCCGTGACCGCCGAAGCGCGTGCGCGTCGTGATCGCGGTGCGCTGGTAGGAGTCGTACTGCTTGGGCCAGTTGACGCCCCACTTCGCCGGGTCCGTGGTGTCCTCGTCGACCTCGACGAGGCGCACGAACGGGGTCTTCGCCTCGTTCTTGCGCTCCGAGATGTTCATCAGCAGCGCGGTGACGGCCGCCGTGGCCGCTCCCACCACCAGTACCAGCGCGATGATCGCCGGCAGCGACCAGCCTTTCTGCAGTGTCTTCATGTTGCGTTACCCTCGATCTCTTCCGCGCGCTCGGGTCCGCCGAGCCCCGCCGTTTCACCGTGCCCGACGCCCGAGTGGCAGTGCACGCACTGCACCTCGTCCGGTTCCCCGTTCACTCCGCCCACCAGCTCGTGCACGAGGTCGGCGTGGCAGGCGAGGCAGTTCTGCTGCAGGATCGCGGCGTTCTTCGCCTTGATCATGATCGGCTCGTGGAAATCCTGCATCGTGAAGCCCTTGGAGTGGTGCCAGCCGTTCTCCGCCTTCGCGATGTACTTGCCGATGAAGTCGTGCGGCAGGTGGCAATCGACGCACTTCGCCACGTTGTGGTGGGACGACTTCTGCCACGAGTCGTACTGCGGCCGCATGATGTGGCAGTTGACGCACGCCTTGGGGTCGGTGCTCATGTAGGAGAGCCCCTCGGCATAGAAAAACGTGTAGCCACCCACGCCGAGCAGCACGCCGACCAGCCCACCAAGCACCGCCAGCGCCGCCCCGCCCTGCATCGAGCGCGTGCGCAGCATCCGATCCTGATTCGCCATTGAAAAGCCCTGTCGTTCGCGGCCGCCGGGTTTGCTCTGGATACTTTACCCTTGGCCATTCTTGGCATAAGTGTTTACCGTCACGCGGCCATTTGCATTGACTCAAGTCAAGACTTGGTCCCGTTCGTATCGTGACGAACTAGAATCCTGCACGTGAACGCCCCCAGCACCCTGTTCGACAAGCTCTGGACACAACACCTCGTGCGCGACCTCGGTGGCGGCGTCGGCCTGCTCGCCATCGACCGCATCTTCCTGCACGAGCGCACGGGGTCGATCGCGCTCAAGAGCCTGGGGGAGTCGGGCCGCGGCGTGGCCGACCCGGCACGCGTCTTCTGCACCATGGACCACATCGTCGACACGCTGCCCGGGCGTGGCGACGACACGCTGATGCCGAGCGGCAAGGCCTTCATCGTCGAGACCCGCGAAGCGGCGCGCGCGGCGGGGATTCGCGTCTTCGACGTGCACGATCCCGACCAGGGCATCGTGCACGTGATCTCCCCCGAACTCGGCATCGTGTTGCCGGGCACCACGGTGGTCTGCCCCGACAGCCACACCTGCACGCAGGGCGCCATGGGCGCGCTCGCGTGGGGCATCGGCTCGACCGAGGCCGAGCATGCGCTCGCCACCGGCACGCTGCGCGTGTCGCGGCCGAAGGTGATGCGGGTGACCTTCGCAGGCCGCCTGCCCCCGGGCGTGGGCGCCAAGGACTTGAGCCTCGCGCTGATCGGCCGCCACGGCGCCGTGGGCGGCAACGGCTACGCCATCGAGTACGCGGGTCCCGCCGTGCGCGACCTCGAGGTCGAGGCGCGGCTCACGCTCTGCAACATGGCCACCGAGTTTTCGGCCATGACCGGCATGATCGCGCCGGACGACAAGACCTTCGCCTATCTGGAGGGACGCCGCTACGCGCCCAAGGGTGCATCGTGGGAGGCGGCCGTCGCGCACTGGCGCACGCTCGTCAGCGACGATGGCGCACACTTCGATCGCGAACTAACGATTGCCGCCGATGAACTCGCGCCGATGGTCACCTGGGGTACCAGCCCGCAGCATGCGGTGCGGATCACCGGCCGCGTGCCCGAACAGTCTTCGAGCGGGACGAGCCCGGAAGCATACGGGCGGGCCCTGGCCTACATGGGGCTCGAACCCGGCCAGTCCATGCAGTCGCTCGCGATCGGCGCCGCTTTCATCGGTTCTTGCACCAACAGCCGCATCTCGGACCTGCGCCGGGCCGCAACGGTGCTGCGCGGGCGCCGGGTTGCGGCCGGCGTGCGTGCGATCTGCGTGCCGGGCTCGATGGCGGTGAAGCGCCAGGCGGAGTCCGAGGGACTCGATCGCGTGTTCCTCGACGCAGGATTCGAGTGGCGCGAGTCGGGCTGCTCGATGTGTTTCTACGCCGGCGGCGAGAGCTTCGGCGCACGCGAGCGCGTCGTCTCGTCGACCAACCGCAATTTCGAGAGCCGCCAGGGCCCACAGACGCGCACGCACATCGCGAGCCCGGAAACCGTCGCGGCCAGCGCGATCGCGGGGCACCTCGCCGACGTGCGCGAATTCCTGCCCTGACGGCGCTCAGTCGTCGCGGTGCAGGGTCTCGTCGCGCATCGCGGCCGGGTCACCCAGCGGCTCGAGGTGCGTGTCCACCGTGATGGGCGGCAAGGCGCGGCGCATGTCCGCCTCGATGCGCTCGAGCAGGTCATGGCCCTGCTGCACGGACCACCCGGGCGGCACGAGCACGTGCACCGAGACGAAGCGGTGCGCGCCCGCCCGGCGCGTGCGCAGCGCGTGGTAGTCGATCCCCTCCGCCGCCACGTAGCCCTTCAGCAACTCGTGCAGCACCTGCTGCTCGGCCGCCGGCAGCGCTGCATCCATCAAGCCCGCGACCGAGTCGCGCAGGATGCGCCCCCCGGTCCAGACAATGTTGACTGCCACGGCGATTGCGACCAGCGGATCGAGCACCAGCCAGCCCGTCAGCACCACCGCGCCCACGCCGACCAGCACCCCGCCCGTGGTCCAGACATCGGTCATCAGGTGGTGCGAACTCGCCTGCAGGGTGGCCGAACGGTGGGTCCGCGCCGCGCGCATCAGCACGACCGCGACCGCGAGGTTGAGCAGCGCGGCGACCACCGAAACGGCGAGGCCGAGCCCCACCTGCTGGATCGGCTGGGGGTTCAGCAGCCGGTCGAAGGCCGCAATGGCGATGCTCACGGCCGCGATCACGATCAGCGCGCCCTCGGCACCCGCGGAGAAGTACTCGGCCTTGCTGTGGCCGTAAGCGTGGTCCTCGTCCGGGGGGCGCGCCGCGACGGACAGCATCGCGAGCGCCATCAGTGCCCCGGCCAGGTTCACCAGCGACTCGAGCGCGTCCGAGAGCAGGCCGACCGAACCCGTGATCAGGTACGCGCCGCTCTTGAGCAACATGGTGCCGATGGCGGCCGCGATCGACAACCAGGCGTAGCGGGTGAGGGATGGCGGCTTCATGGGGGGCCTTGGGCGCTAAGTTACCCCAGTGGCAGCCGGCCGTCGCGGGGGCGTCGCCGGGCCGCCGCCCGGTAGTACAATCTGGCCTTTGCCCGCACCACGGCATTTGTCCGGACAAAGATGCTCCCGTTCGACGTTCTCACCGCCGTCGCCGCGCCACTGATCCGCGCCAACGTGGACACCGACGCCATCATCCCGTCGCGCGAGATGAAGAGCGTGTCGAAGCAGGGCCTTGCCGACGGCCTCTTCGCAGGCTGGCGCTACACCGCCATCGGCGGGCGCGAACCGGACCCGGCGTTCGTGCTGAACCAGCCGGCTTACGCGGGCACCCAGGTGCTGCTGTCGGGCGAGAATTTCGGCTGCGGGTCGAGCCGCGAGCACGCGGTGTGGGCGCTGCTCGAGTACGGCATCCGCGCCGTGATCGCGCCGAGCTTCGCGCCGATCTTCCACGGCAACTGCGTGCGCAACGGGATCCTGCCGGTGCGGCTCGACGCGGCGAGCATCGCCCGGCTGGCTGAGGCCGTCGCGCCGGACCCGCAGGCGCGGCGGCTGACGGTCGACCTCGTGGGGCAGCGCGTCACGGGACCTGACAGGCTCGAATTCGGGTTCGACATCGAGCCGGAGGAACGCGAGATGCTGCTCGAGGGGCTCGACGCGATCGATCTCACGCTGAAGCACCGCGACGCGATCGAGGCCTTCCGTGCCCGCGACCGCGGGCAGCGCCCGTGGATCTACTTGCAGTGACGCCGGACCGGGAGTGACGCAGTGACGACGCAAGTACTGGTGAGCGAAGTCGGCCCGCGCGACGGACTGCAGAGCATCCAGGCGGTCATGCCGCTCGAGGCGAAGAAGGCGTGGATCGCCGCCGAGGCCGCGGCCGGCGTCACGGAGATCGAGGTGGGCAGTTTCGTGCCCGCGAAACTCCTGCCGCAGCTCGCCGACACTGCCGAGGTGGTCGCCTACGCGCGCACGATCCCGGGACTCACGGTCGCGGTGCTGGTGCCGAACCTCAAAGGGGCGGCGGCCGCCGTCGCCGCGGGGGTCCACAAGATCACCATCCCGCTGTCCGCGTCGGAAACGCACAGCCTGAAAAACGTGCGGCGCACGCACGCACAGATGCTCGACGAGGTGCGCGGCATCGTCGCCCTGCTGCGGTCGCTGCCCGCGGAACGGCGCCCGAAGTTCGAAGGCGGACTCTCGACGGCGTTCGGCTGCACGCTCGAAGGCGAAGTGCCGGCCGACCGCGTCGTCCAGCTGGCCGGGCAACTGATGGAGGCCGGCTGCGACGAGGTCGGTCTCTCCGACACCACCGGCTACGCGAATCCCGCGCAGGTAAAAGCTCTCGTGCGGCGCGTGCGTGCCGTGGTCGGGGATCACGCGCTCTCCGGCCTGCACCTGCACAACACGCGCGGCCTCGGGCTTGCGAACGTGCTCGCGGGCCTCGAGGTCGGCATCAGCACCTTCGACAGCTCGCTCGGCGGCCTCGGCGGCTGCCCATTCGCACCGGGGGCGTCCGGCAACATCGTCACCGAGGACCTGGTCTTCATGCTCGAGGCGATGGGGATCGGCACCGGCATCGACCTCGCCCGGCTGCTCGAGGTCCGCCACATCCTGCGCGACGCGCTGCCGGGCGAGGCGATCTACGGCTTCACGCCGGAGGCCGGGCTGCCGCTCGGGTTCCGGTCAGCGACGCACGCGGAGACTGCGGCATGAGCACGCACGCGACGAAAGACGCCGAGCGCCCGGCACCGCTGGCCGGGCTGCGCGTCGTCGAGTTCACGCACATGGTCATGGGCCCCGCGGTGGGCGCCATCCTGGTCGAACTCGGCGCCGAGGTGATCAAGGTCGAGCCGATCGGCGGCGACGCCACCCGGCAGCTGCTCGGCTCCGGCGCCGGCTACTTCTCGATGTACAACCGCAACAAGAAGAGCGTGTGCCTCAACCTGAAGGACCCGCAGGGACTCGAACTCGCGCGGCAGCTCGCGGCCTCCGCCGACATCGTGGTCGAGAACTTTCGCGCGGGCACGATGGACAAGCTCGGCCTCGGCTACGAGGCGCTTGCAGCGCTCAACCCGCGGCTCATCTATTGCTCGGAGAAAGGCTTCCTGAGCGGCCCGTACGAGGACCGCACGGCGCTCGACGAGGTGGCGCAGATGATGGGCGGCCTCGCCTACATGACGGGCCCGCCCGGCCGGCCGTTGCGCGCCGGCACGTCGGTGATCGACGTCACCGGCGGCATGTTCGGCGTGATCGGCGTGCTCGCCGCGCTCGAAGAGCGGCACCGCACAGGCCACGGCCGCAAGGTGGCGAGCTCACTGTTCGAGACCACGGTGTACCTCGTCGGACAGCACATGGCGCAGAAGGCAGTGACCGGCCAGGCGGCGAAGCCGATGCCGGTGCGCATCTCGGCGTGGGCCATCTACGACGTGTTCGAGACCGCCGACGGCGAACAGGTGTTCGTCGGCGTCGTGTCGGATTCGCTGTGGGAGAAGTTCTGCGCGGCGTTCGAACTCGCCGAACTCGGTGCCGACCCGCGCTACAAGACCAACTCGCAACGCGTGCAGGCGCGTGACGCGCTGCTGCCGCAGGTGCGCGAGCTGTTCAAGGGCTACACCAAGGCCGCGCTCGTCGCGAAACTCGAGCGCACCGGACTGCCGTTCGCGCCGATCGGCAAGCCCGAGGACATGTTCGACGATCCGCACCTGTTGGCAAGCGGCGGGCTGGGCGACGTGACGCTGGCGGACGGCACGCACACCCAGCTGCCGCTGCTGCCGGTCGAACTCGACGGCCAGCGGCCATCACAGGGCGGCTCGTTGCCGGCCGTCGGCGCGCACACCCGCGAAGTGCTGCGCAGCCTTGGAGTTGCGGATGCCGAGTTCGACGCGCTGGCGGCGGGCAAGGCGATCCAGTAAAACGGCGTCCGGCGGGTCGCACGTCGCGGCCGCAGACGCAGAGGAGCCGACGATGCACCGACGTACCCGCGGGTGGTGGCTGGCCGCCCTGGCAACGCTTGTCCCCGCACTCGCCGCCCAGGCGCAGGAGGCCAAGGCGGCGCCCGCGACGCTGCAACCGCCCGCGAACCTGCGCGCCGAAGGCATCCCGGCGATTCCCACGTCGATCGCGGAGTCGGTCGGCGCCTACACCGAGTTCCGCACGGCCTCGTTTGCCGGCTGGCACCCTTCGCGCCGCGAGGCCTTGATCCTCACCCGGTTCGGCGACACCAACCAGGTGCACGAAGTGCGCACGCCGGGCGGAGCGCGCCGCCAGCTCACGTTCTTCCCGGAGCGCATCACCAGCGCCAGCTGGCCGCGCCGTTCGGGCGACTATTTCGTGTTCACCAAGGACCGCGGCGGCGACGAGTTCTGGCAGGTCTACCGCACCGACGTGGCGACGGGCGCGACGACCCTGGTGAGTGACGGCGGCCGCTCGCAGAACTCCCTCGGCCCGTGGTCGAACCAGGGCGACCGGCTCGCGTTCGCCTCCACTCGCCGCAACGGGGCAGACCGCGACATCTACGTCATGGATCCGCGCGATCCCGCCTCGGCGCGCCTCGTAGTCGAGCTCAAGGGCGGCGGCTGGGGCGCGCTCGACTGGTCGCCGGACGACAAGCAACTGGTCGTGATCGAGTACGTGTCGGTCAACGAGAGTTACCTGTGGCTCGTGGACGTGGCCACCGGCGAGCGCCGGCTGCTCACGCCGAAGGGCGGCAAGGTGCCGGTCGCCTACGACGGCGCCCAGTTCAGCCGCGACGGCAAGGGCCTCTACGTGACGACCGACCGCGACGCCGAGTTCATGCGGCTCGCCTACCTCGACCTGGCCACGGGCAGGCACCGTTACCTGACGACCGACCTGAACTGGGATGTCGAAGGCTTCGACGTCGCGCCCGACGGCAAGAGCATCGCGATCGTGACCAACGAGGACGGCGCGAGCGTGCTCCACCGCATCGACGCGGAAACGGGCCGGTCCATGCCCGTGCCGAAGCTGCCGGTCGGCGTCGTGGGCGGACTCGAGTGGCACGAGTCGGGCCGCGAGCTGGGCCTGTCGATCGCCTCTGCGCGCTCGCCATCGGACGTCTTCTCGGTGGATTTCGAGCAGCAGCGCGTCACGCGCTGGACCGAGAGCGAGACCGGCGGACTCAACGCCGCCGCCTTCGCCGAGCCCGAGATCGTCCGCTGGAAGAGCTTCGATGGCCGCACGATCTCCGGGCTGCTGTACAGGCCCGCGGAGCGGTTCACCGGGCCGCGGCCCGTGGTGATCAACATCCACGGCGGCCCCGAGGGCCAGTCGCGCCCGAATTTCCTCGGCCGCACCAACTACCTGATCGACCAGCTCGGCGTGGCGGTGATCTACCCGAACGTGCGCGGCTCGACCGGCTTCGGCAAGACCTTCGCCAAGCTCGACAACGGCCGGCTGCGGGAAGACTCGGTGAAGGACATCGGCGCACTGCTCGAGTGGATCAAGACGCGGCCCGACCTCGACGCCGGGCGCATCATGATCACGGGCGGCAGCTACGGCGGCTACATGACGCTCGCCTCGGCGACGAAGTTCGACGATCGCATCCGCGCGTCGCTGTCGGTGGTGGGCATCTCGAACTTCGTGACCTTCCTCGAAAACACCGAGGAGTACCGGCGCGACCTGCGCCGCGTGGAGTATGGCGACGAGCGCGACCCGAAGATGCGCGAGTTCCTGCTCGGCATCTCGCCGCTGAACCACGCCCAGCAGATCAGCAAGCCGCTGTTCGTCGTGCAGGGCAAGAACGACCCGCGCGTGCCGTGGACGGAGTCCGAGCAGATGGTGGCGACCGTGCGCGGCAAGGGTGGCCCCGTGTGGTACCTGCTGGCCGAGGACGAGGGCCACGGCTTCGCGAAGAAGCGCAACCAGGACTTCCAGTTCTACGCGACCGTCGCGTTCATGCAGGCCCACCTGCTCGACTGAGCCCGGAGCGAACCATGGAGAACTTCACGGCCTGGATGAACGCCCTGAACGGCATCGTCTGGGGTCCGGCGATGCTGGTGCTGATCCTCGGCACCGGCCTCTACCTGCAAGTGCGCCTGTTCGGCATGCCGATCCGCCGCATCGGGGCGGGCCTGCGGCTCGTCTGGCGCGGCCGCAACGTCGACCCGAGCCTGCCCGGCGAGGTGAGCCCGTTCTCGGCGCTCATGACCTGCCTCGCGGCCACGATCGGCGTCGGCAACATCGCCGGCGTCGCCACCGCGATCGCGCTCGGTGGCCCGGGTGCGGTGTTCTGGATGTGGATGACGGCGCTCGTGGGCATGGCCACGAAGTACGCCGAGGTGGTGCTCGCGGTGCACTTCCGCGAGCGCGATGCGCACGGCCGCTACGTCGGTGGGCCGATGTACGCGATCAGGAACGGGCTCGGCAAGCGCTGGGCGTGGCTCGGTACCGTGTTCGCCTTGTTCGGCGGGCTCGCCGGGTTCGGCATCGGCAACATGGTGCAGGCCAACAGCATCGCGGCCGCGATGCAGACGTCGTTCGGCGTCAGCAACACGGCCACCGGCTTCGTGCTGCTCCTGCTCACCGCGGCCGTGATCCTGGGCGGCATCCAGCGCATTTCCGCGGTGGCGAACTGGCTCGTGCCGTTCATGGCCATCGGCTACATCCTGGCGGCGCTGGTCGTGCTCGTGACGCACGCGGCCGACGTCCCGGCCGCGTTCATGACCATCGTCGAGAACGCCTTCACGCCGACCGCGGCCGTGGGCGGCTTCGCGGGGGCGGCGGTAATGGCGGGCATCCGCTATGGCGTGGCGCGCGGCATCTTCTCGAACGAGGCCGGGCTCGGCACGGCGGGCATCGCGCAGGCGGCGGGGTTCAGCGCGAGCCCGGTGCACAGCGGGTTGATCGGCATGATGGGCACGTTCTTCGACACGATCGTGGTTTGCTCCATGACGGGCCTTGCGATCGTCGTGTCGGGCGCGTGGACCAGCGGCGAGACCGGCGCCGCGCTCACCCAGCTCGCGTTCCAGTCGGCGATGCCCGGCATCGGCGACGAGGTGGTCGCGATCGCACTTGCCGTCTTCGCGCTCACGACGATCTTCGGCTGGAGCTTCTACGGCGAGCGCTGCTGGAACTACCTGGTCGGGCCGCGCTCGATCACGCCGTTCCGCGTGCTGTGGACGGCGGCCGTGTTCTTCGGCGCGGTCACGCACCTCGACCTGGCGTGGACCATCGCCGACACGCTGAACGCGCTGATGGCCGTGCCGAACCTGATCGCGCTGCTCGCGCTGGCGCCCGTGGTGGTACGCCTCACCCGCGAACAGCTTGCCCACGCGCTCGGCGAACGCTGAAGCCCCGCCTGCCCGAGGTACATTCCATGGACGACATCCTGCTCATCGAAGTCGCCGACGGCGTCGCCACCGTTACCCTGAATCGCCCGCGCCAGATGAACGCGCTGTCGGCGGCGCTGCGCCGGCGGTTCGGTGAGGCGTTGGCCGCGCTGGGGGCCGACGACGCGGTGCGGGCGGTCGTCATCACGGGGGCCGGCGAGAAGGCCTTCACGGCAGGCGTCGACCTGAAGGAACTCGAGACGGCGCCGCTCACGGCGGACGAACTCGGCCCGGACAGCGAGATCAACCGGGCGTTCCGCGCCCTCGGCAAGCCCACGGTCGCGGCCGTGAACGGCTTCGCGATCACCGGCGGCCTCGAGATTGCCATCAACTGCGACATCCTGGTCGCCTCGACCCACGCCCGCTTCGCCGACACGCACGCGCGCGTCGGCATCGTGCCGGGCTGGGGCATGTCGCAGCTGCTGCCGCGGCTCATCGGCCCGGTGCGCGCCCGCTACATGAGCTACACCGGCAATTTCGTGGACGCCGCGACGGCCAGGGACTGGGGACTGGTGCTCGACGTCCTGCCGCCCGGCGAACTGCTGCCCTATTGCCGCAAGCTCGCCGCGGACATTGCGAGCTGCGACCGCGCGACGCTCGCCGACATCCGCCTCGCCATCAACGGCGGGCTCGGCGGCACCCTCGAGGATGGCCTGGCGCTCGAGGGACGCCTGAGCAAGTCGGCCACGCAGCGCATGGATCGAGAAAGCTTTGCGGCGACCCGCGAGGCAGTGATGTCGCGCGGCAAGGAGCAGTCGCACTGAACGGATGCGCGCAGGTCCTCGAAGTGTGTAGCATTACTGCACATGAAGACCCCACACGCATCCTCCAGGCGTCCCGCCAGCCGCGCCGGCCGAACAGCCGCCGGTGACGGAGCGGACCCGGCAGCCGGGCTGCTGCGCATGCGTGACCTGGTGCGCGAGAGCGGCCTGCCGCGCGAGACGATCCATTTCTACAAGCTGCAGGGCCTGCTGCCGGCGCCGATCAAGACCGGCCGCAACACCGCCCTGTACACAAGCGAACACCTCGAACGGCTGCGGCACATCCGCGAGCTGCAGGAACGGCAGTTCCTGCCGCTGAAGGCGATCCGGGCCGTCCTCGACGAATCCGCGGACGAAGGTTTCACGCCGGAGCAGGAAGACCTGGTGCGGCGGGTGCGCGCGACGCTCGGCGGCTGGGTGCACGCCCAGCAGAGCCCGACGGTCCCGGTCGCCGACTTCGTGCCGTCGCGCGTGCCGCGGCGGGAACTGCGCGCGCTGGTCGAGGCCGGGCTGCTGCAGGTCCACGGCACGCTCGAGCGCGGCCGCCTGTCGGAGGACGACGCCGTGATCCTCGAGTGCTGGGCGCAGTTCAAGGAGGCCGGCCTCGGCCCGGACCGCGGCGTCGAACCCGCGGAGTTCCGCCTCTACGACGCCGCGATGGAGCAGCTGGTCCGGCGGGAGGCGCGGCTCGCGCTGCGCGCCTATGCGGGCGCGTCCGCCGACGAGATTTCCGCCGTGGTCGAGCAGGCCGGCCCGATCATCGGCCGGCTGCTCGGCGCCATGCACCGCAAGCGCCTGCGGCAGTTCCTTGCCGAGGTCGGGCGCAACGGCGACGACGACCGCTGAACCAGCGCCGCACTGCGGCACCCGGCCACCCGATCCCGATGCCCGTCGGCGCCGCGGCGCTCCGGAATGCTTGCGGCCCGGCGCAAATGCGTGTAGTGTTTATACACACTTTATTCGAACACAGGATCATCATGGCAGGCATTGCCGCTTTCGTGCGGGACTGGTTCCGCGAGCCACCGCCCACTTTCGAGTTGCGCGCGCCCAGTGCACGCTGGGGCGTGGCGAAACCGCGCCAGGCGCGGCACGCGCTGCGGGTGGCCGAAGTGATCAGCGAGACCCCTTCGACGCGCACGTTCGTACTCGAGTCGCCGGACGGCGGCGCACCCGGCCTCGGCTACCGCGCCGGCCAGCACCTGACACTGCTCGTGGACGCCGGTGGCGCCACGCACCGCCGCTGCTATTCGTTCTCCACTTCTCCGCTGGCGGGCGGGCTGCCGGCCATCACCGTCAAGCGCATGGCCGACGGCGTCGTCTCGCGCCACCTGCACGAGCACGTCCACGCCGGCGACACGCTGGTGTCGCTCGACCCGACCGGCGAGTTCACGCTCGCGACCGATGCAATGGCCCGCCGCCACCTCGTGCTGGTCGCGGGCGGCGTCGGCATCACGCCGCTCGTCAGCCTCGCGGAGACGGTGCTGCGCGCCGAACCCGGCAGCCGTGTCACGCTGCTCTGTGGCAACCGCAGCGAGGACGAGATCGTGTTCCGCCAGCGGCTCGACGCACTCGCGCAGCAATTTGCCCCACGCTTCACCGTCCAGCACGCGCTCGAGGCGGCCGGCGACGGCTGGACCGGCCTGCGTGGCCAGCTCGACGGGCCCCGCGTGCTGCAGGCACTCGGCGGCGCGGTGGCGGACGCATACTTCGTGTGCGGCCCGGAGCCGATGATGCAGAGCGTGTGTGCCGCGCTCGAGGCGGCCGGCGTGCCACGCGATCGCGTGCACACGGAACGGTTCGCCTACGCGTCGACCGCCAGCATCCGGGTTCCCGACCACGCGGCCGAGGTGACGTTCGCAGCCAGCGGCCGCAAGGTGACCGCGCGCGCGGGCCAGACGCTGTTGCAGGCGGGGCTCGAGGCCGGCATCGACCTCCCCTTCAGTTGCACCATGGGTGGCTGTGGCGCCTGCAAGGTGAAGAAGCAGTCGGGCGCCGTCGTCATGAGCGAGCCGAACTGCCTGAGTGACGCCGAGCGCGAGGCAGGCTACGTCCTGGCTTGCTGCACCTACCCCGATTCCAACGTGATCATCGAGAACCACTGACATGCTGACCGAACGCGCCCTCGAATCCATGCCGGGCCCGGCCCGCCGCCGCGTCCAGGACGTCCTCGACGCCATGAAGGTGGCGACCCGCGTCGAGAACAAGAAAGTCCTCGTCGACCTGGCGTCGTCGGTGGCGCGCGGCCTGCTGCTGAAGGAAGGCAAGCAGGGTGAGCCCGTAGGAATGAGGGCGAGCCACGATGCGTGGTTCGACTTCCGCTACCAGGGCGACTACCCAGAGATGTACGACCTCTACCGCCGCGCCGTGCAGAACCAGTGGGACGGCGACCGGCAGCTCGACTGGTCGACCGACGTCGACCCGCGCAACCCGGAGAAGCCGGTGTTCCCGATCGAGCTGGTGCCGATGGAGGGACTCGCCGCGCACGGCATCCACCTCACCCGCGACGAGCAGATGAAGTTCGTGCACGACTTCTCGTCGTGGCTGCTCTCGCAGTTCATGCACGGCGAGCAGGGCGCGCTCTACGCCTCCGCGCAGGTCACCGAGAGTGTGCGCTGGGTGGACGGAAAGTTCTACGGCGCCACCCAGGTGATGGACGAGGCGCGCCACCTCGAGGTGTTCCTGCGCTACCTCGAGAGCAAGCTCGGCAAGCTCTACCAGGTCAACGACAACCTGTTCACGATCCTCGACGCGCTGATGCGCGACTCGCGCTGGGACATGAAGTTCCTCGGCATGCAGATCATGGTCGAGGGGCTCGCGCTCGGCGCGTTCAGCATGATGTACCAGGCGACCCGCGAGCCGCTGCTCAAGGAGATGCTGCGCTACGTGATCCAGGACGAGGCACGCCACGTGCACTACGGCGTGCTGGCGCTCAAGCGGCACTTCGCCGAGCTCTCCCCCGCCGAGCTGCGCGAGCGCGAGGACTGGACCTTCGAGGTGGCCTGCCTGATGCGCAACCGCTTCCTGGCACACGAGATCTACGACGAGTGGTTCGGCGCCCACCTGAAGCGCGCCGAGTGGGACCGGATCATGGGCGAATCGCCGTTCATGACCCAGTTCCGCCAGACGATGTTCAAGCGGCTGGTACCCAACCTCGAGTACATAGGTATTTTCTCGCCCCGGATTCGCGGGCACTACGATAAGGTTGGGCTTACAAAATACGCCGGGGGCCGCAACGCCTCCGAGCTGACCGCCGAGGATCTCCTCGTCGCCTGATCGGGCCGGCGGGGAGACTGGGGAGCCCGCCATGTCGACCGCGCCGATCCCGATGCTCGACCTCATGTTCTTCCTCACGGAGAGCGTGGAGAACCCGCGCCACGTGGGGTCGGTGCTCATCTTCAAGCGGCCGCCGCGCGGCGGTGCGAACACGGCGCGGGAGATTTTCGCTGCATACCGCGCCTCGCGGCCGCAGCCGCCGTTCAACCGCATCCCAGTGTTCCGCAAGACCGGCGTGCCGCAGTGGCAGGAGGTCGACCGCTACGACCCGAGCCACCACGTGCTGCACATCGCCCTGCCCGCGCCGGGCACCGACGAGCAACTGCACGAGCTGATCGCCGATCTGCACGCCCCGATGCTCGAGCGTCACCGGCCGGGCTGGAAGGTGTACGTGATCGAGGGCCTGGCGGGCGGCCGCTTCGCGATTTACCACAAGGTGCACCACGCGCTGGTGGACGGCGAGTCGGGCATGCAGATCCTGCGCCGCTCGCTCGCCGAATCGCCGCGCGACCGCGAGATCCGCACGACCGTCGGCCTCGACCACCCGGCTCGGCAACGGCCCGCACCGCACGGCCTGCGCGAGACGCTCGAGGGCGAAGCCCGCAAGCTGGCGCGTCGCACGCTGACGCTGGGCCGCAGCTCTGTCGAGATCGTCGAGGAGACCCTGGGCGGACTGCTCGGCTACACGCCACTGCGCAAGCGCGCGTTCACGGCACCCGCGACGCCGATGAACGAGCCGATCTACAACGCCCGCTCGATCTCCCACACTGCGTTGCCGCTCGCGGCGATGAAGGCCGTGGCACGCGCGACCGACTCCACGCTGAACGACGTCGCGCTGACCCTCCTGGATGCTGCGGTGAATCGTTACCTCCGCGCCATGGGCCGCACGCCCGATCATCCGCTGGTGACGATCTGCCCGGTGTCGCTGCACGACCCCGGCGCGAAGCAGGCGACCACGAATGTGTCGGCGATCTGGCCGCTGCTCGGCCCAGTGTCGGCGCCGATCCTGCGGCGGCTGGAGTCGATCAAGGCCAGCACGCGCGCGGAGAAGGCACGCCTCACGAGCCTCGGAAAGGACGCCGCCTACGCTTACGCGGTGATGGCGTTCGCCCTGTCCGAGACGCTCACGATCGCGCGTCCCGAGGCACTGGGGCTGCTGCCCGCCAACATGCTGATCTCGAACGTGCGCGGCCCGGAACGGCCGCTGTACCTGAACGAGGCACGTCTCGAGACCTTCTTCCCCGTTTCCACGCTCATCGCGGGCGTCGGCCTGAACATCACGTTCATGTCATACGCCAGCCAGATGGTATTCGGCTACACCGCGAACGGCTCGGCCCTGCCCGAGGTCGAGAGCATGGCGCGTTACACCGTCGAGGCCTTCGCGGCGCTGGAGAAGGCCTCTGCGCAGCGCCGCGCGGCTCGCGCTACTTCCGGAAGAGCAGTGTCCCGATCCGGTCGCCGTCGACCCACTTGAGCGCCAACTGCCCCGCGACATAGCTGTAGCCGTTCACGGCATCGAGCCGGGTGAGGAATGCCTGCTCGAGCTCCATCTGCGGCGGCGGACAGGCCTTCTTCTCGGCCGCGGCGGCGCCGATGTCGATCTCGCCGGGTTTGGTTTCCGTGACCGACGCGGTGAAGCGATTGCAGCCCGCGAAGCCGCGCAGCTTGCCGCCCTCGAAGTGGACCAGGGGCGGATCGACGTCCTTCGCCACCGGCTGGCCATCGATCTCGACCAGCGTCCACTCGTTCGCCGACAGCATGCTGATGGCGAGCATGCCGCGCACCTCGCTCGAGATCTGCTTGAAAGTGCCGCCGTCGTAGCCGAAGGTCTTGCGGCTCACCTGGGTTGGGCAGCACGCCGCGTCGTTCGGGCCCGGCTCGATCACGTCCATGACGACCTTGCCGCGCTCGAGCCACAGGCTCTGCAGCCTGACGCGGTCGCCCACCGGGACGGTGGCGAGGTTGGCGAACGCGCCGTCGCGCAGGCCGAACACCGCGAGAGACACGAACTCGCCGGAGCCGCCGGCGTTCGAGCTGAGCAGCGCCAGCGCCTCGCTGCCGACGACCCCGTCGAGGTCGGCGGTGTGGAACGTGGGCTCCCAGAGCAGCGCGGTCGGGCGCGACGCTGCGTCGGGCGCCACCGGTTGACCCTCATACTTGCCGTCGACGAGCGTGATGGCCTGGTCGAACACGCCGCTGACCGACGCAGCCTTGACCTGTTCGAGGGTAGGTGTGGGCGGCGGACCCGGGGGCACCAGGCGCTCCTTCGGGGCCTTGTCGCCGCAGCCGGCGATGGCCAGCGCCACGAGCGATGCGCCGAGCGGCGCGAGAACTGAAGACACGTGGACGAAGCGCATGGGCGAACCTCCAGGAGCATCGGCTCTTGCGGCGCAGATGCTAGCCGATTCCCCTTGGGCTGGTGCTCCGTACTCCCCGCGATGCCGTACTGGACATCCCGCCCCCCGGGAGGGAAGCTTCGCCGCTCGAATTTCAGGACCCCGGGGAGAACCGCACCGTGACCCTTGCCCGATCCCTGCTGCTCGCGCTGATTGCGTGGGCTGCGGGCGCCCAGGCCGCGCCCGACCCGTTCAAGTCCACCTACCAGCCCGCGGCATCCACGCCGACGCTGATCCGCAACGCCACCGTGCTCGACGGAACCGGCCGCCGCCTCGACCGTGCCGACGTGTTGATGCGCGACGGCAAGATCTCGGCTGTGGGCACCGGCCTCGCCGCGGACGGCGCCACCGTGGTGGATGCACAGGGCCGCTGGGTGACGCCGGGCCTGATCGACGTGCACTCGCACCTCGGCGTGTACGCGAGCCCGGGGGTGAACGCGCACCAGGACGGCAACGAGGCGACCGATCCGGTGACCGCAGGCGTGTGGGCGGAGCACGGCGTGTGGCCGCAGGACCCGGGCTTTTACACGGCGCTCGCCGGGGGCGTGACCACGCTGCAGGTGCTGCCCGGCTCGGCCAACCTGATCGGCGGCCGCGGCGTGACGCTGCGCAACGTCGCCGGCACGACCATGCAGGAGATGAAGTTCCCGGGCGCGCCGCACGGCCTCAAGATGGCTTGCGGCGAGAACCCGAAGCGGGTCTACGGCGACAAGGGCCGCGCGCCTTCGACGCGCATGGGCAACGTCGCCGGTTATCGCCAGGCCTTTGCCGACGCGCAGGATTACCGCGGCCAGTGGGAGAAGTACGAGCGCGAACTCGCGGCCTACGAGGCGCAGCAAAAGGACGGCAAGGGCAGCCGCAAGAAGGGCGACGGCGACGCGAAGCCGCCGACGCCGCCGAAGCGCGACCTGCGGCTCGAGACGCTGGTCGGCGCGATGAACGGCGAGATCCAGGTGCACATCCACTGTTACCGCGCGGACGAGATGGCCGTGATGCTCGACCTCGCCAGGGAATTCGGCTTCAAGGTCGCGGCGTTCCACCATGGCGTCGAGGCCTACAAGATCGCCGATCGACTGGCGCAGGAAGGCGTCTGCGGCGCGCTGTGGGCCGACTGGTGGGGCTTCAAGATGGAAGCCTACGACGCGATCTGGGAGAACATCGCCTTCGTCGATGCGCCGTCGAACGGCTGCGCCATCGTGCACTCCGACTCCGCCGAGGGCATCCAGCGCCTGAACCAGGAAGCCGCCAAGGCGATGGCCCGCGGTCGGCAGGCCGGGCTCGAAATCACACCGGAGCACGCGATCCGCTGGATCACTTCGAACGCCGCGCGTTCGCTCGGCGTTGCCGGCGAGGTGGGCACGCTCGAACCCGGCAAGCGGGCCGACGTGGTGATCTGGAACCGCGACCCGTTCAGCGTCTATGCGCTGGCCGAGCGCGTGTACGTGGATGGCGCCGTGCGCTACGACCGTGCCGCGCCACCCGCGAAACCCGAGTCCGACTTCCTGCTCGGCCAGCCGGCCGGAGGTGCCCAGTGATGCGCCCGGCCCACGTGATGACGCGCGCGCTGCTGTGCGCATTCGCCGCCCTGCCGCTCGCGGCGTCGGCCCAGGACCTGTTGATCCGCAACGCGAAGGTTCACACAGTGACCGAGCGCGGCACGCTCGAGAGCGCCGACGTACTCGTGCGCAACGGCCGCATCGCCGCGGTGGGCACCGGCCTCGCCTCCGGCGGTGCCACCGTGATCGACGCCAACGGCCGGCCGCTGACGCCAGGCCTGTTTGGCGGCATCACTGCGCTTGGCGTGGTCGAGGTGTCGCTCGAGAAGAGCACGGTGGACAATGATCCGCACGCCGCCGAGAAGGGCAAGGCGGTGGAACCGCGTCCCGAGTTCGACGTCACCCTGTCGTTCAATCCGGACTCGGCCGTGATCGGCGTGAACCGCGTCGAGGGCGTCACCTACGCGATGATCGCGCCGGGCGCGGTGTCCGGAGACACGGTGATCGCCGGCCAGGGCGCAGTGGCGCGCCTCGACGGGCGTGCGGATGCGATGGTGGCGCCGAGCCGTACGCTGTTCGCAAACCTCAATGCCGGCGTGAGCCGCGCGGGCCAGTTCATGCTGCTCGAGCAGGCCACGCGGGAGGCCAAGCCGACGCCGCAGATGCGCGACGCCGACTTCCGGTTGCTGACGCCCACCGGCCGCGAGGTGCTCGCGCGGTACCTGGCGGGCGGCCGCGTCGTGTTCAGCGTGGACCGTGCGACCGACATCCGGCAGGCGCTGGCGTTCGCGCAGAAGCAGGGAGCGCGCCCGGTCATCGTGGGCGGCGCGCAGGCGTGGCAGGTTGCCGGGCAACTGGCACAGGCGAAGGTGCCGGTCATCCTCGACCCGCTCGTGGACCTGCCGGACTCGTTCGACCAGATCGGCGCCACGCTCGAGAATGCCGCGCGGCTGCACAAGGCCGGCGTGCGCGTCGCCTTCACCAACCTCAACGACGGCACGCACAACGCACGCAAGGTGCGGCAGTCGGCCGGCGTCGCCGTCGCGAATGGACTGCCGTGGGACGCGGCGCTCGCCGCGCTCACCTCCAACCCGGCAGAGATCTTCGGCTTGGGCGCCGAGTACGGGCGCATTGCGCCTGGCTACGTCGCTGACCTGGTGCTGTGGTCCGGCGACCCGCTCGAGGTGACCACCGTCGCCGAGCAGGTCTGGATCGACGGCCGCGCGCAGTCGATGCGCTCGCGGCAGACGGAGCTGCGGGATCGCTACCGGCCGGGCGCGCGCTGACCGGGCATCGCCACGGGACCTGGCCAAGGCCGCAGCGACGATCGCTGCGGCTCAAGACCCCGGCTTGCCGGTCTCCACCAGCTTGCGCGCCTCTTCGATGAACTTCTCGGTGCCCTTGCCGTCCTCGATGCGCGCCGGTCGCGGCGGCACCTCGATGCCCCGCTGGCACGCCGGACGCGCCGCGAGCTGCGCCATCCAGCGCTGCAGGTGCGGCAAGCCTTCGACATCGACGCCCGACCACTTGTGGGTGCGCACCCAGGCCCAGTTGGCGATGTCGGCGATCGAGTAATCGCCTGCAAGGTACTCGTTTTCCGCGAGACGCTCGTCGAGCACACCGAACAGGCGACGCACTTCGCCCTGGTAGCGGTCGATGGCCGGCTGGATCTTTTCCGGGAAGTAACGGAAGAACACGTTGGCCTGGCCCATCATCGGGCCGATGCCGCCCATCTGGAACATCAGCCACTGGATCACCAGC
>JAGVUU010000031.1 GCA_019136105.1 Gammaproteobacteria bacterium | reverse complement strand
CCGCGCATGGAGGCGGCGGCAGGACGGGGACTGCGCCTGCTCGCGCTGGCCTGCGCCGAGGTGCCGGCCGGCACCAGCGCATTGTCGGAAGCGGACCTTGCACCGAAGTTTCGGTTGCTGGGTCTCGTCGGGATGATCGACCCGCCACGGCCCGAGGCCGTCGCTGCAGTCGAACTGTGCCGCAAGGCCGGCATCCGCGTGAAGATGATCACCGGCGACCATGTGGTGACTGCTGCGGCCATCGGCGGCCAGCTCGGCCTCGACGGCGGGCAGCCACTGTCTGGTGCCACGGTCGAGGATCTCGACGATCGCGCACTGGCCGACCGCGTGCGCGGCACCGACGTGATTGCGCGCGCAAGCCCTGAGCACAAGCTGCGCCTCGTGTCCGTACTGCAGCAGCAGGGCGAGCTGGTGGCGATGACCGGTGACGGCGTCAACGACGCGCCGGCCCTCAAGGCGGCCGACATCGGCGTGGCCATGGGCGCGAGGGGCACGGACGCGGCGCGCGAAGCCTCCGATCTCGTGCTGACCGACGACAACTTCGCCACGATCGCCGAGGCGGTCAGGCGCGGCCGCGTAGTGTTCGACAACATCAAGAAGTCGCTGCTGTTCGTCCTGCCGACCAACGGCGGGGAGGCCGGCGTGATATTGCTCGCGGTGTTCGCCGGCCTGTCGCTGCCCGTCACCGCGGCGCAGATCCTGTGGGTGAACATGGTGACGACGGTCACTCTCGCGATCGCGCTCGGCTTCGAGCCCGCGGAAAGCGGCGTCATGGACCGGCCGCCGCGCCCGCCGGGCGAGCCGCTGATCACGCGCCTGCTGCTGGGCCGGATCCTGTACGTCACGCTGCTGATGATCGCCGTCACTTTCGGCGTCTACGAGTGGGAGATCGCTCGCGGCGGGAGCCTCGAGACGGCCCGGACCGCAGCGGTGAACATGCTGGTGGTCGGCGAACTCGTCTACCTGTTCAACGTGCGCCACTTCACCGATCACGCGTTCGCGCGCGACACGCTGTACGGCAATCCCGTCGCCTTCTGGGCGTGCGTGTCGCTCGTCGGGATGCAGCTCGCGTTCACTTATGCGCCGCCAATGCAGCAGCTGTTCCGGACCACGCCGCTGGACATGGCGTCCTGGTCGCTGATCGTCGCGCTCGGGCTCGCCAAGTTCCTGGCGGTGGAGGCCGAGAAATGGGTGCTGCGCCGTTTGGGCGTGCGGCACATGTAGGAGGGCTGTTCCATGACGAAGCTCGGCTCGATCGTCATCGGCATCGACTTTTCCGACAGTTCGTGGGTGGCCCTGGGGCAGGCCGCGCGCATCGCCCGGTGCTCCGGTGCGGCGCTGCACGCGGTGCACGTCGTCGAGACGGGCGACTTTCCGAGGCCGTCCGCCACGTTGACGCCACTGCAGCAGGAGATCCGCGCGAGCCTGCAGGACGAGGCGCGGCGCCGCTGGCCGGGCTTCGCGCGTGGCGTGGTCGATACCGGGGAATCTCCGCTCGACGTGAGCTTCGGCACGCGCTTCGGCGGCATCTACCAGTACGTCCTCGACCGGGGCGCAGACCTGCTGGTGCTCGGCGCGGTCGGGCACGCGCGACCCCACGTCGGCCTCGGCACGCTTGCGTCCGGCTGCATCCGCGGCGCGCCCGCAGACGTGCTGGTGACCCGGGACGACTTCCAGGGGCCGTTCCGCACGGTCGTGGTGGGCGTGGATTTCTCGGAGACTTCGCGCCGCGCACTGGAAGCGGGCGCCATGCTCGCCGCCAGAGAAGCAGCGAAACTGCGAGTGGTGTTCGTCGTGCCGGACGCGCAAGGCATGGCGATGCTGCCGTCACAGGACGTCGACCAGGAACTGGAGATGTTCACGCGGGCGGCGACCGATGCGTGGCCCGGTCTCGACGCTCGTTGCGACGTCTATCCTCACACCGGGCACCGCTCCGGCATCCTCGAGTTCGCGACGGCCGTGCACGGCGACATCGTGGTCGTGGGGACGCGCGGACGCACCAACCTGCGCGACGTGGTGCTCGGCAGCACCGCCGAAAAGGTGCTTCGCGACAGCCTGATCGCCGTCTGGGCCTGCAAGCCCGCGGCGCAGCTACACCACGACCAGCACGTCTGACTGTGACTGCTGCAGGACGTGCTTGGTCACGCTGCCGAGCAGGAACTCCTCGGGCGCCGTCCCGCCCTGCTTGCCAATCACGATCAGGTCGCAGTCGAGTTCCTGCTCCTGCTCGAGGATGCGGAGCGTCGGGTCGCCCTTGACGACCACCGTCGGCACCCCGGTTGCCGTCAGTCCGGCCGCCTCGAGGAACGCCTGCATGCCCTGCAAGGCGCATTGCCGTGCCGCCTGCCGGTAGTGCTGCAGCGCGTCCTCGCGGACCTCGACTGTCTGCATCCAGTCTTCGTATGGAACCTCGTAGGAGTGGAGCAGGATGAGGTCCGCGTGCGGTGCCACCGCGCGGGCAAGGTCCAGGGCCGCCAGCGACAGCGGGGAGAAGTCCACCGCCACCAGCACGCGCCGATAACGCTCGTGTGGTGGCTGCTTGACGACCAGCAAGGGCAATGCGCTCTTGCGGACGAGGCGTTCAGCGGTCGAGCCGAGCATCAGGTGCCGCATGAAGCTGGCGCCCCGTGCACCCAGGACCAGCAGGTCGGCGCGGTTCGCGGCGGCGTGTCCGAGAATTCCGGCGATCAACGGGCCGGTGACGACACCGGCCGGGACTGGCGCCCCGAGGGTCTGCGCGAGGTGCTCGCCCAGCCGGGCGACGTCACTCTCGATCTTGCCGCGCAGCCGGAACTCGACATCGTCCGGGGAGCCCTCGAGCAGCCTGCGCAGGCTGCCTAGTACCGGGTCGCTGATAACATGCACGACGTGCAGGGTGGCGCCGGCGTCCTTCGCGACCAGCGCGCCGCGCTCCGCGGCGTGGCGGGCGGGCGCCGACAGGTCGGTCGTGGCGAGCACTCGCTGGAGCTGGAGCATGTCGGTTCCTCGCGCTGCTGAGGGCCGGGGCTGCTGGCCGGTCCAGACTGGCGGGGAACGGCGCTCGTCGCAACCCGGTCTTACCGCTACGCTCGAGGCCTTGGAGAATTTGGAACCCGAACGGTGCTCGAACAACCGATCGTACAACTGCTGATCCTGTTGCTCGCCGCGGTGGTGGTCGTCGCGGTGTTCCAGCGCCTGCGCGTTCCCTCGACGCTCGGTTACCTGCTGGTCGGCGTGGTGCTCGGGCCCTACACGCCGGGGCCAGTGGTCGAGGGCCACCAGCTGCGCCTCATCGCGGAGTTCGGCATCGTCTTCCTGCTGTTCACGATCGGGCTCAACTTCTCGTTGCCGCAGATTCGCGCCCTGCGCAGCCAGGTGTTCGTGCTGGGCACCGGGCAAGTGGTGCTGACGACGGCCGTGGTGGGCATCGCCGCGTGGCTCGCGGGTCTGCCCCCGGCCGCCGCTTTCGTCGTCGGTGCGGTCTTCGCGCAATCGTCTACGACGGTCATCAGCCGCCAGCTCACCGAGCAGGGCGAGGAGAATTCGAGGCACGGCCGGCTCGGCACCGCGATGTCGGTCTTCCAGGACGTGACCGCGGTGCCGTTCGTCATCGTGATCCCCGCGCTCGGTGTCGCGGCCGGAGCCGAGTCCATCGGTGCGACGATGGGCTGGGCAGTGCTGAAGGCGCTGCTCGCGTTTGCCATCGTGTTCGTGGTGGGCCGCTGGGTGCTGCGGCCGGCCTTTCACGCAGTGGCCGAGAGCCGTTCTGCCGAGCTCTTTACGCTGACGGTGCTACTCGTGTCGCTCGCAGCCGGATGGACCACCGCCGAACTGGGACTCTCGATGGCGTTTGGCGCGTTCCTGGCCGGCATGGTGCTCGGTGAGACGGAATTCCGTCATCAGGTCGAGGCCGCCATCCGTCCGTTCCGCGACGTGCTGCTGGGCCTTTTCTTCGTGGGCATCGGAATGCTCTTCGACCTGCGCTCGCTGCCCGACATCTGGCTCGTGGCCGTCGGCGGCGCGCTCGTGCTGATGCTGGTCAAGATCGTGCTCGTCGCCGGCCTGGTGCGGGCTTCGGGCATCGAAACGATGACGGCCTGGCAGACGGGCCTGATGCTCGCGGTCGGCGGCGAATTCGGCTTCGCAGTGCTGGCGATCGCCCTCGGCTCAGGAGTCATTGCGGATGCGACCGGCCAAGTCGCCCTTGCGTCGGTGCTGCTGTCGATCGTCCTGGCACCACTGCTGATCCGCCACAACCACGCGATCGCGGCCTGGCTCACGCCTGCGCGCGGGCAGCGCAGCGACGAAGCGCCCGCGGCAACCACGGCGGGTCTCGCAGCCGACCTCTCCGGGCACGTCATCATCTGCGGTTACGGGCGCATCGGTCAGAGCATCGCGAACTTCCTCGACGAAGAGGACATCCCTTACGTGGCGCTCGACCTCGACGCCTCACGCGTGCGGGAAGCGCACCTCGCCGGCGAGCCGGTGTACTACGGTGATGCCTCGGATCGCACCGTGCTCGAATCGGTGGGCATCGCGAACTCACGCCTGCTGGTCATCGGTCATCACGACCTGCCCGCGGCGCTTGCGGTGCTCGACGCGGTGCGCAACCTGCGGCCCGGACTGCCGGTGATGGTGCGCGCCACGGACGAGTCGCAGGTGGACAAGCTGCGGGAGGCCGGCGCAACCGAAGTGGTGCCCGAGACGCTCGAGGCCGCGCTGATGATCACCGCGCACGCATTGCTGCTGCTCGACGTGCCGTTGGCGCGCGTCCTGCGACGCATTCAGCAGCAGCGAACCGGCCGCTACCAGTTGCTCAAGGAATTCATTCGCGGCGACGCTCCGTACCTCGACGAAGACGCGCCGGCCGTCGAGCGCGTACATCCGGTCGTGCTGCCCGAGCGCAGTGGGGCCGTCGGCAAGACGATCGGTGAACTCGAGCTGCCGGGAGTCACCGTCACGGCGCTGGTGCGCAAGGGCGAGCGGCACCTCGATCCGCCGGTCGGCACACGCCTCGAGCCCGGTGACGTGCTCGTGCTGTTCGGACCGGATGCGGACGTGCACCGGTCGGAGGATTCCCTGCTGGGGCGCTAACCTGCCAGCAGCGTGAGGACGGGGGCGAATCCGCCGCCCGGTGTCCTGAAATTGGTGGTCTGGCCCCGGTAGAGGCGGGCGGCGCGCAGCAGCGTCTCGCCCGCCAGGCAGTAATTCCGGATGTCCAAGCGGAGATCCGACTCCACGCCCTCGGCCACGACGCGTCGCGTGGACGTGGGTGCCAATGCCTGGGCGACGTATCGATGGCTCAGGATATGATCGAACACGGCGCGAGTGAGTTTGTCACCCCTGTAGGCCGCCTTGCTGCCGTAGCCGTCGACCGGCTTGAAGAACAGCTGCTTGCGGCGCCGCCAGAGTTCGTCGGCTGCATCCCGATCGACGATCTCGGTCGGTGGTATTGATTGCAGCAGGTGCGATCGCTCCTCCGTGCCGAGT
>JAGVUU010000070.1 GCA_019136105.1 Gammaproteobacteria bacterium | reverse complement strand
GGAGCCTTGCGCGTGCAGCAGCGCGATCGCCGTGTGCACCGCGTGGGTTCGGCCCGAGAGACGGCCGAGCATCGCGCGGGCCTCAGCGAGGGTGGCGGGCTTGCCGAAGATCTCGCCTTCGAGCGCCACGGTGGTGTCGGCCGCCAGCACCGGCCTGCGTTCCCCGGGGGAGAGTTGCCGCCACAGCGCCGCCGCCTTGGCCTCGGCGAGGCGCAGCACGTAGGCTGCCGGAGCCTCGCCCGCACGCACCGACTCGTCCACGTTCACCGGCCGGACCGCATGCGCGATGCCGACCTGGCGCAGCAACTCGGCTCGCCGGGGCGAGGCCGAGGCCAACAGGATCCGGGGCTCCCCCACGCCGACCTCAGCCGATGACGACGGTCGACTCGAGGCTGCGCCGGCCGACCAGCGAGTTGCTGATCAGGCAGACGTGCTCCGCACGCTCGAGCAACTGCCGTGCCTTGGCCTCGTCGGTGCCGGCCGGGGCGCGGAGCGTCGCGCGCACCACGTAGTGCGTGAAGTGCGTCTTGCCCTCGACCTTGTCGAGCTTGCCCTCGACCGAGCACTCGAGCGAATCCCACGCGAACTTGTTGGCGCGGGCGACGCCGCGGAAGCTGAGCAGGAAGCAGTCGGCCACGGCTGCGACCAGCAGCGTCTCCGGCGACCAGCGGTCGCCGGGGCCATCGAATTCGGCCGGTGGTGCGGTGGCGAGCGCAGGCAGGCCGGCAGAGGTGACGGGCACGTCGCCCGTGGGATTTGCAGAGGCCTGGACCGTGTACAGATGGGGGTAGGGATGCATGCTCAGCTCCGGGCGACCAAGGTCAACACGACATTCAAACCCGCCCGGCGCACGCTGTCCATTGCCAAGAACGCAGTCTCAGGGACGGTGGTACGGCAACCCCTTGATCACCGAGACGGCCCGGTACAAGGCTTCGGCCACCACCACCCGGGCGAGGCCGTGCGGCAAGGTGAGCGGCGACAGCGACCAGCGCAGGCAGGCCCTCTTGTCCACGGCCGGCGCGAGCCCATCGGGGCCGCCGATACAGAACGCGAGCGGCTCGCCCAGCCTGGCCCGGTCCTCGAGCCACCGGGCAAGCTGTTCCGTGGAGAGCGCGCGCCCACCGACCTGCAGGGCGACGAGCGCGGACTTCGGGCCGGCCGCCGCCAACATGCGTTCACCTTCGGTTTCGACGGCGCGACCGGCGTCGCCCGATCCGCGACGACCCAGCTCGATCTCGACGAGTTCGAGACGGTAATCGCCACGCAGGCGCCCGGCGTAGTCGGCGACACCGGCGTCCACCCACGCCGGCATGCGCGTGCCGGCGGCCAGCAATCGCATCAACATGGGCCGTGCGGACCCGCGGGTCAGGCCGCGGCGCCGCCCTCCCACAGCTTCTCGAGCGCGTAGAACTCGCGCACCCGCGGCAGCATCACGTGCAGCACGACGTCCTGCAGGTCGAGCAGCACCCACTCGCCGTCGCGCTCGCCCTCCATGCCGTACGGGCGGTAGCCCGCCTCTTTGCAGCGCTGCACGACGCGATCGGCGATCGACTTCACGTGGCGGTCGGACGTGCCGCTCGCCACCACCATGGTGTCGGTGATGTCGGTGATGCCGCGCACGTCGAGCGCGCGCACGTTCACCGCCTTCAGCTCGGCGAGCGCCGCGAGCACCACGTCGCGCAGCGACGGCTTGCCCTTGGGGCGGGCCGCCTTCTTGCCGGGAGAGGACTTCGACTTCGCACGCACGGCAGCCGTCCTGGCGACGATCGCAGCCGTGGCAGTGGTGGCGGACTTGGCCTTCGTCCCGGTCTTCGCCTTGGCCTTGGGCTTCGGCTTGGGGATTTCGCTGTCGGTCGTGCGTCGTGTGGCTGGGCGCTTCGCTGTCATGCTCACCTCGTGGCTCTGGGATGGTAACAACCCGTGTCGCGAATCAAGGCCCGCACGGCGTCGGGCAGCAGGTACCGCGGATCCTGTCCCGCGACGATCAAGTCGCGCAGGTCCGTGGATGAAATCTCGAGCTGCGTGACCGGGCGCACGTGGATGCGCCCCGCCACGGACTGGTGCAGGTCTTCGACGCGCTGCGTGCCGCGCGCCGCCAGCAGTTCGCCGAGCGTGCCGGTATCGGGCGCGGTCCAGCCCGGCCGATGCGCGACCACGACGTGCGCGAGGTCGAACACGGACCGCCACTCGTGCCACTGCGGCAGGCCGAGGAACGCGTCCATGCCGAGCAGCAGGCAGATCGGCCGCCCCGGCGCCTCGTCGCGCAGCTCGCGCAGCGTCAGCACGGTGTACGAAGGCCCCTCGCGGCGGACTTCGCGATCGTCGACCACGAGGCCTGGCTGGTCGGCGACTGCGGCGCGCACCATGTCGAGTCGGTGCCGGGCGTCGCACAGCGGAATGCCCCGGTGCGGCGGGTTGCCTGCTGGCACGAGGCGCACCTCCGCGAGGCGCAGCGCGTGCAGCAGTTCGAACGCGGTGCGCAGGTGGCCGAAGTGAATCGGGTCGAACGTGCCTCCGAAGATCCCGACTGGGCTCATGCCGCGAGCCGCACGCCGGCGATCCTCGCCACGAGGGCCTCGAGGGCGACCCAGGCGTCGCCGCGCAGGCTGCCCTTCGCGATGCGGTCGGCCGCCGCCGCCGCCAGCAGCAGCGACTCGATATCCGCCCGCGACAGGCGACGCAGCGCCGCCTTAAGCGGGCCTTGACGGTTCGACCAGATCTGCTCGGAGCGGAAGACGTCGTCGACCGAACGCTCGCGCTCGAGACGCTGCGAGACGCGCGACAGGCCGCGCAGGTCGTTCAGCAGCGCCCAGAGCACGAGCGGCGGCTCGCGGCCCTCGGCGCGCAGACCGGCGAGGATGCGCAACGCCCGCTGCGGCTGGCCGGAGAATGCCGCGGCCGCGAGTTCGAACACGTCGTAGCGCGCGCTGTCGGCGACGAGTTCCGCGACGCTGCCGGCGTCGAGCTCGGCGCCCGGCATGAGCAGCGCGATGCGCTCGATCTCCTGTTGCGCGGCGAGCAGGTTGCCTTCGACGCGGTCCGCGAGCAGTTCGGCAGCCGCGGGCTCGATGGTCACGCCTTTGCGGCCGAGCCGTTCGCGGATCCAGCCGGGCAGCGCGGGACGTTCCACCGCCTGCGCCACGACCAGCACGCCGTGCTCCTCGAAGGCCTTCACCCACTGGGTGGTGAGCGTCTTGCGCTCGAGTTCGCCGGACACCAGCAGCACGGTGTCCTCGGGCGGCCGCGCGGCCAGGCCCGCCAGCGCCTTCTGCGCCTCGGCGTCCGGCGTCGGCCCGATCTTCAGTTCGATGAGCCGGCGGGAAGCGAACAGCGACAGGTTCGCGGCGTCCGCGAGCAGCGCGTTCCAGTCGAAGCCGCGCTCGAGGAAGTGGACTTCACGGTCGGCGTAACCCTGCGCACGGGCGGCGGCGCGCACGGCGTCGCACGCCTCTGCGATGAGCAGCGGCTCGAATCCGGTGACGAGGTAGGCGCTGCGCAGGCCGCGGGCGAGGCCAGGCGGCAACGCGTCCGGGGAGGTCCTCACTGCGCGCGGCGGCCCCGGGCGCGGGCCCGCAGTCGGCGGGTAGCCTGTGGTTGTCTCGGCATGCGCGGCCGATTATGCCGCCTTGACGGGCCCGGTTCCACCCGCTACGTTGCCAGCCCCTCCCCCCGGCAATCGGGGTCGCAGGACGTCGATGCAAGGCATCCGCAACCAACCTTCGCTGCAAGCCCTCGGGTTGGTCCCGGGCGCGAGCCGTCGCGTCTGGTCGGGGCTGCTCGTCCTGGCGATCGCCCTCGCGTCGTTCATGCACGTGGCCCACAGCCACGAGGCCGACGCACCGTCGATCTACAAGCAGCACTGCACCTACTGCAGCACGTTCGACCGTGGCGGCGCACCGCCGCCTGCCTCGATCGCCACGCTGCCGGCCGAGCCGGCGCCGTCCTTTGTCGTCGTTGCACCGCTGGCGCCGGTGTCGGGCGTCCGGCTGCGCTCTGCGCTCCAGCCCCGCGCGCCACCGTCTCTCCAGGCCTGATCCCCGGGGGCCGCGTGCCCCCTCGCCGATCGTTTGCCGGCCCCAGTCCGGCGCCCTGACTTCGCCTGGAGTGCATCGATGAAATCCGTTGCCCGCGCGTCCCTGACGCTTGCGTCCCTGTTCACTGTTCCAGCCGTATTCGCCCAGCACGCCGACCTCGAGGAAATCGTGGTCACCGCCAACCCGCTCCGCTCGAGCGCGCTGCAGCTCGCCCAGTCCGCGATCGTGCTCGCAGGCGACGACCTCGCCCGCAACGTGGGCCCGAGCCTGGGTGAGACGCTGGCGTCGCAGCCGGGCGTCACCGCCAGTTACTTCGGCCCGAAAGCGAGCCGCCCGATCATCCGCGGCCTGTCGGGCGAACGCGTGCTCATGCTGCTCGACGGCGTGAGCGCGCTCGACGTGAGCAATTTGAGCCCCGACCACTCAGTGTCGGTCGAGCCCTTGCTCGCCGACCAGATCGAGATCCTCAAGGGGCCGACCACGTTGCTGTACGGCAGCGGCGCGGTCGGCGGCGTGGTCAACACCGTCGACGGCCGCATCCCGATGCGCAAGGACCGCGAGCCGATCGAGGGCGGCCTCGAACTGCGTGCCGACACCGCGAGCGAGGAACGCAGCATCGCGGGACGCCTCGACGGCGCCGTGGGTTCGTTCGCGTGGCACGTCGACGGCTACTCGCGTGACACCGACGACATCGAGATTCCCGGCCTCGACTGGTCGAAGGCGCTGATCGCGGAAAAGACGGCCGAAGGCGAGCCGATCGAAGCGACGCGCGGCTACGTGCCGAACACCGACAGCGAGTCCGACGGCGTCACCGCGGGCTTCGCGTGGATCGGCGAGCGCAGTCTCGTCGGATTCGCGTGGGGCCGGGCCGAGACGAACTACGGCCTGCCCGGCCCCGCCGAGCACGCACACGATGAGACGCCCGCGGCGTCGGCCGTCGCGGCACTCGCGGCGGCCGAAGAAGAGGAAGCCGTGCGCATTGACCAGACGGCCGACCGATACGACTTCAAGGCCGAGTGGCGGGAGCTCGGCGGATTGCTCGACAACGCGGCACTGCGCGCGGCCTATACCGATTACGAGCACGACGAGCTCGAAGGCGACGAGATCGGCACGAGTTTCGAGCAGACGGGCCTCGACACGCGCCTGCACCTCGGCCACCGGGCGATCGCCGGCTGGACCGGCACGCTCGGCCTGCAGTACACCGACCTCGACCTGGAGGCGATCGGCGCCGAGGCCTACATTCCGCCGGCGCAGACCACGGGGCTCGCGGCCTTCCTGGTCGAGCAGCAGCGGTTCGGCGACTGGACGGTCGACTTCGGCGGACGTCTCGAGCAACAGGAGATCGACGTCGACGCGGCCGCGCGAGACTACGATGGGACAGCGTTCAGCGCGGCGGCCGGCCTGCTGTGGGACCTCGATGCCGACCTGACGCTCGCCCTGCACCTCACGCACTCG
>JAGVUU010000260.1 GCA_019136105.1 Gammaproteobacteria bacterium | reverse complement strand
GGGCCATGAGCCACTCGCACCTCAACCGGGTGCCGGGCGGTGCGGGCATCACGCTCGGCATCGTGGCGCCCGACGGGCGCGACGGCATGGTGCAGCACGCGGCGCAGTTCGCCGGGGCGGGTATCCCGCTGCTGTTCGACCCGGGCCAGGGATTGCCGATGTTCGGCGGCCAGGAACTCCTCGACTTCATCGGCAAGTCCACCTGGATCGCCGTGAACGATTACGAAGGCCAGATGCTGGCCGAGCGAACCGGCCTGTCGCTGCGTGACATCGCGCGGCGCGTGCGGGCGCTGATCGTCACGCGCGGCGCCGAGGGGAGCGTGATCCACGCGGATGGCCGCGAGATCGTCATCCCGGCGGTCCGCCCGGAGGCGATCGTCGATCCCACGGGATGCGGCGACGCGTACCGCGCCGGGCTCATCTACGGCCTGCAGAACGGACTCGACTGGGAGACGACGGGCCGCATCGCATCGCTGATGGGCTCCATCAAGATCGCGCACTCCGGCACCCAGCACCACCGCTTCACGCGCGACGAATTCGACTCGCGCTTCCGCGCCACCCAGCACCACCGCTTCACGCGCGACGAATTCGACTCGCGCTTCCGCGCCGCATTCGGCCGTTCGCCGTGATGGCTCGCGGCGCCGTCCGCTTCCTCGGCTGGCTCGCCGGCGCCGTGACGCTGCTCCCGGTCCCGGGCGGCGCGGAGACGCCGGCCTGGGAGCAGACGCTCGCACGCATTGCGCCGTCGGTGGTAACGATCGAGATCGACCAGGCCCGGGCGTTCGACACCGAGTGGAACCAGTCGAGCCAGGCGACCGGCTTCGTCGTCGACGCGGAGCGGGGCCTGATCCTCACGAACCGCCACGTCGTGACGCCGGGCCCGGTGGTGGCCACGGCGATTTTCCAGAACCGGGAGGAAGTCGAGCTGCGCGCGGTCTACCGCGACCCGGTGCACGACTTCGGCTTCTATCGCTACGATCCTGCCAGGCTGCGCTACGTGCAGCCTGCCGCTCTGCCGCTCTATCCGGAGGGCGCCAAGGTCGGCACCGAAGTGCGCGTCGTCGGCAACGACGCCGGGGAGCAGCTGTCGATCCTCGCCGGTACGCTCGCGCGCCTCGATCGGGCGGCGCCCGAGTACGGCGTGGGCAAGTACAACGACTTCAACACGTTCTACCTGCAGGCGGCGTCGGGCACCTCCGGCGGTTCGTCGGGTTCGCCGGTGCTCGACATCCGCGGGCGCGTGGTCGCGCTCAACGCGGGCGGCAGCACGGGTGCCGCCTCGAGTTTCTACCTGCCGCTGGGCCGGGTGCAGCGCGCGCTCGAGCTGCTGCGCGCGGGCCAGCCGATCACTCGCGGCACGCTGCAGGTGGTATTCGCCTACACGCCGTACGACGAGCTCGAGCGGCTCGGCCTGCGGCCCGAGACCCAGGCAGCGGCGCGCAAGGCCGCCCCCGACCTCACCGGCATGCTGGTGGTGCAGGACGTGCAGCCGGGTTCGCCCACGGAAGGCCAGCTGCAGCCGGGCGACATCCTCGTGCGCGTCGACGGCCGCCTCGTCACGACCTTCGAGCCGCTTGCGGAGACGCTCGACGCATCGGTTGGCCGCGAGATCACCGTCGAAGTGGAGCGGGGCGGGGAGCGCGTCGAGCGGCGGCTCGCGGTCCAGGACCTGCACGCCATTACGCCGGCGGAGTACCTCGAGTTCGGCGACGCCGTCGTGCACACGCTTTCGTACCAGATGGCGCGCCACTTCAACCTGCCGGTGCGCGGCGTGTTCGTCGCGAACCCGGGCTATGCGCTCGGCTCTGCTGGCGTGCCCCGCGGGGCGGTCATCGAGGCCATCGACGGCCGCTCGGTTGCGACGCTGGCGGAGTTCGAGGCGATCATCGCGGACCTCGCCGATGGCCGTCGCGTCCCGCTGCGCTACCGCACGCTCGACGACCCGCAGGGGACGCAGACGCGCGTCATGCGCATGGACCGGCGCTGGTTCCCCGCGCGGCACTGCCGCCGCGACGACTCGACCGGTTACTGGCCCTGCAGCGAGTTGCCGCCGCCCCCCGAGCCCGCGCCGGTCACGCCGGCCGCGACCACGTTCGTGAAGACCGGGGACGCCATCGCCGACCAGCTGGCACCGTCGCTGGTCCTGGTGAACTTCGAGATGCCGTTCTCCGTCGCGGGCGTCACCGAGCGCAATTACCACGGCACGGGACTGATCGTGGATGCGGAGCGCGGCCTGGTCGTGGTCGACCGCAACACCGTTCCGGTCGCAGTGGGCGACGTGCGCGTGACGGTCGCGGGCTCGGTGGAGATTCCGGCCCGTGTCGCTTACGTGCATCCGCTGCACAACCTCACGCTGCTCGAGTTCGACCCCGCGCTGCTCGACGGGACGCCGATCCGTTCGGCGCGGCTCGACACGCGCGAGCTGGTGCCGGGTGAGGCCGTGACCGTCGTCGGCCTCAATGGTGGATCGCGCGTCCGCTCCATCGCGACCACGGTCGCCTCGGTGGATGCCGTCGCTTTCCCGCTGTCGCGCACGCTGCAGTTCCGCGAGTCGAACCTCGAGGTGGCGAGCCTCGTGAACGGCCCGTCCGAGTTCGACGGCGTGGTCGTCGGCCGCGACGGACGAGTCCGCGCGCTCTGGTCGAGCTTCGCAACGGAGTCGGGCCGGGAACTCGTTCAGGTCAATCGCGGCATTCCGGTGGATCTCGTCGCGGAACTCGTGGATGCGGCGCGCGCGGGCCGGCCGATCCACTCGCTCGAGGCCGAGTTCGACGCCGTGCCGGTCGCCGAGGCACGCAAGCGAGGGCTCGACGACGCCTGGGTCGCGCGCCTCGAGGCGCTCGACCCGGCGCACCGCCAAGCCCTGGGTGTGACGCGAGTCGTGGCGGGCAGCCCGGCGGCCGGGGTGCTGCGTGAGGGAGACCTCCTGCTGGCGGTGAACGGCCAGCCGGTCAATCGCTTCCGCGACGTCGAACTCGCGACGCGCGCCCCGCTGGTGAAAGTCACGGTGCTGCGTGACGGCAGTGAACTCGAGCTCGACCTCGCGACGGCGGCACTCGGTGGCGGCGACATCGACCGCCTGTTGCTGTGGGCCGGCGCAGTGCTGCACGCACCGCACCGCGCCATGGCCGCGCAGCGCGGCATCCCGCCCGAGGGCGTGTTCGTCGCCTTCTTCTCCTACGGCTCCCCCGCCACGCGGCACCAGCTGTTCGCCGGCCGGCGCATCGTCGAGGTGGACGGGCGCGCCACGCCGGACCTCGATGCATTCATCGCTGCGGTGCGCGGACGCGCCGACCGCAGTTCGGTCCGCATGCGCACGGTGACGTGGAACGGCTCGACGGAAGTCATCACCCTGAAGCTCGACCAGCATTACTGGCCGGCCTACGAACTGCGCCGCACGCCCGGCGGCTGGCTGCGCAGCCCGGTCGATTGAGCCGGCTCCGGCTGTGGCGCCGTCGCCACGGCCACCCCCCTGGCAGGACAAGTTTCATGCGCGCGCCCAGCCGCGAGGGGGCGGATCATGCGCAATGTCCGGACAAGTGGCCGAAAGGTCCGGACATGCAAGCAAGACGTTGGATCTTTGCGACAGCTTGGGTAGTATCGCCCCGACGATCAGCCGATAGGGGGCGTTGATCGCGGCGCAGCGGCCACACCAAGCAGCACTGCCGGGGCCGTTCGCACCTTTCGACGCGCGAGTTCATTTCAAGCATAAATACGGTGAGGTCAGAACGAATGTCCCGCTATTCACGCTCCGCGCTCCTGAGCTTCGCAGTGGCCGCAACGCTCGGCCAGGTGCCGGCATCGGTGTCCGCGCAGTCGCTCGAGGAGATCGTCGTCACGGCGCGCAAGACCGAGGAAACCCTCATGAGCGCGCCGGTGGCGGTGTCCGCCTTCACGGCCAGCACGATCCAGGAGAAGGGCCTCACCTCCATCAACGACATTGCGCAGTTCACCCCGGGCCTGTCGTTCTCGCAGGCCTTCGGCCGCACGACGGACCGCCCGGTGATCCGCGGCCAGTCGAACGTGCTGGCCGGCGTGCAGTTCGGCGTCGAGTCGGGCGCGGCGTACTTCATCGACGGCGTGTATTTCCCGGGCGACATCCAGGGCATCGACCTCAATGCGCTCGAGCGCGTCGAAGTCATCCGCGGCCCGCAGAGCGCGCTCTATGGCCGCAACACCTATTCGGGCGCGATCAACTTCATCACCCGCCAGCCCACCGAGGACCTCGAGGCGCGGGTGAGGGCGGTCGCCGCGGAGTTCGGCGAGCAGGACTATTCGTTGTCCATCGGCAGCAGCTTCTTCGACGACAAGTTCGGCGCGAAGGTCTACGCACGCAGCTACAGCTACGACGGCGAGTACAAGAACACGCTCACGGGCAGGAAGGTGGGCGACGAGTCCACCAAGTCGGTGGGCCTTTCGCTCAACTGGCAGCCGATCGAGGACCTCGAGATCCTCGCCAACGGCTTCTACCGCGAGGACGACGACGGTCCGCTGGCGCTGTTCCTCACCGGTGCCGGGCTCAACAACTGCAAGCCGGGTTACCGCTCGGCGGCGTACCGCTCGGCGGCCCCGGGTTCGAACCCGAACCAGTACTACTGCGGCACCATCAAGCCGGGCGCGGTGGCGCTCAACACCGACCCGATCGCCGCGACCGGAGGCCGCGACGGCACCGCGTTCGACGGCGTCGAGACCGACGAGTACTTCGGCACGCTGCGCGCCGACTGGAACGTCATGGGCTCGGGCTGGACGGTCACCTCGCTGTCCGGCTATCGCGACTACGAGAACCTGTTCGGCACCGACAGCGACCACTCGAACGCGTTCGTCCTGACGCCGAACTTCAACCCCGCGATCTTCAACTTCGCGATCCCCGGGATCGGTACCCCGCAGGAGAAGGAGCCGCTGTTCGCCAACACGAACCGCAACGACATCCGCAGCCTGTCCACGGAATTGCGGCTCTCCAGCCCGCAGGACCGCCGCCTGCGCGGCATGGTGGGCTACTACTACTACGACTACGAGGACGACGGCAGCGACCTGACGTTCGCCAGCCCGCGCAACGGTATCGCCGACTACACCGAGACCGTCAAGGACGAGGCGTTCTTCGGCCTGCTCGCATTCGACTTCACCGACAATGTCACGCTGACCGCCGAGGTCCGCTACATGGAGGAAACGAAGGAGCGGAGCGAGTACTGCTCCACGGCGGCCTCCACGGGTGACTACAACCCCTGGACCAACACCTGCACGAACGTCGGCTTCACGATGCAGCCCGGCAACCCGTCGTACTACAGCCGGCCGCTCGGCACCGTGCAGTACAACGAGGAGGCGAAGTTCGACTCGACGACGCCACGCCTCACCCTCGACTGGCAGGTCACTGACAACACCATGGTCTATGCGGTGTACGCCCAGGGCGCGAAGCCGGGCGGCCTGAACGGCATCGCCGGCCAGACGATCGGCCAGCCGACGTACGACCAGGAAGAGTCCGACAATTACGAAGTCGGTGCGAAGCTGTCGCTGTTCGACAATCGCATGCGCTTGGGCGCTGCTGCCTACTTCACGCAGGCGACCGACGTGCAGTTCACGCAGTCGGTGCCGTCGCCGACCGGGCAGGGCGCGGTCACCTCGATTGCGACCAACCAGGGCGAAGGCGAGATCATGGGCCTCGAGCTCGAGCTGCAGGCGGCGCTCACCGAGGCGCTGACGCTGTCGGCGACCTACGCCTTCACTGACACCGAGATCACCAAGGGTTGCGACGACTTCCAGTACACGCTGAACACGGGCGGCATCGTCTACAACCCGGCACTCGGCACGGTGAAGGAGTGCAACATCGCCGGCAACCGCTACCCGCTCGCGCCGGAGGAGACCGCGAGCATCGCCCTCAACTACGACGCACCGCTGGCCGGGGGCAATGGCCTCAACCTGATCGGCAATTTCAGCACGACGTACGAGGGCAGCAAGTACATCCAGGTGCACAACCTGGCCGAGACCGGCAACACCACGCTCGTCAACCTGCGCATCGGCGTTCGCAGCGACAACGGCTGGTCGGTCGTCGCGTTCGGCCGCAATCTGACCGACAACGACACCATCCCGATGGCGACGCGCTGGTTCGACCTGCGGACGGGCTCGGCCCGCATCTGCAGTCCCACGGTGACCACGAACTGCATCCCGGCCCAGCCCACGCCCGGGCGTGCGGGCGGCGGCGACACCGGTTCACCGCGCTCGTTCTTCGGCGCGCTGCGCAAGGGACGCACCTTCGGCCTGGAGTTCACCTACGACTTCAAGCTGTAACCGATCCTGTGATGCGAACCACGGGGCCGCGCAAGCGGCCCCGTTTTTTTTCGCCTATCATGCGCACCCTATGGTGATGGCCCGGCTGCCCCAGGAAGACATCGACCGCGCGGTGGCGGCACTGCGCGAGGGCGAGGTCGTCGCCTTCCCGACCGAGACGGTCTACGGCCTCGGTGCCGACGCCCAGAACCCGGACGCCGTGCGCAAGGTGTTCGAGCTGAAGGGCCGGCCGGCCACCCATCCGCTCATCGTGCACCTCGACCACCCGCGCCTGCTCGAGCGCTGGGCGCTCAACGTGCCGCCGGCAGCGCAGGCGCTTGCCGAGCGGTTCTGGCCCGGCCCGCTGACCCTGGTCCTGCGCCGCGCGCCCGCCGTCGACCTTGCGATCACCGGCGGGCAGGACACGGTGGCCGTGCGGGTGCCGAACCACCCGGTGGCCCAGCAACTGCTGCGTGCCTTCGGCGGCGGAATCGTGGCGCCGTCCGCCAATCGCTATGGCCGCGTGAGCCCCACCCGCGCCGATCACGTGCGCGAGGAGTTCGGCGATGCGGTGCGAGTCGTGCTCGACGGAGGTGACTGCAAGATCGGCCTCGAATCGACGATCGTGTCGTGCGTCGACGCGATCCCCAGGGTGCTGCGGCCCGGCGCCATCACCCTGTCCCAGCTGCGCTCGGTCGTGCCGGAGGTGGTGGAAGGGCACTCGGCATCCCAGCCGCGAGTGCCGGGTTCCGATGCCAGGCATTACTCGCCGTCCACGCCGGTGAGCATCGTCGCGAGCGGCAAGCTCGAGGAGGTCGTGGCCCAGCTGACGGCCGACCACGGGAAGGTCGCCGTGCTCGCTACGCGTCCGCCGCGCCTCGCCAACAAGTTCATGACCTGGATCAACGCCGGGCGCCGCTCCGATGTCTACGCGCGCGAGCTGTACGTCAACCTGCGCACGCTCGACAAGTCCGCCGCCAGGGAGATCCTCGTAGAAGAGGTGCCGCCCGGCGAGCCGTGGGACGCCGTCCGCGACCGCTTGCGGCGCGCGGCGTCCGCCGAAAACGTCGTGAGCGTCGATCCCGACATCGCCGCGCTGCGCGCGGACCTCGGTGAGGACGCAGGCTCGCCATGAGCAAGGCGCCGCCGCGGCGGCAACGCACGAATTTCCGCCCCCTGACCGCCCGGCAGATCGAGTCGCTCGTGGCGCGCCATGGCACGCCGCTGCTCGTCGTCGACTGCGCGGCGATCCGTCACCAGTACCACGCGCTCTCGGCGGCACTGCCGGAAGTCGGGCTCTTCTATGCGCTCAAGCCGCTGCCGCATCCCGACGTCGTGGCCACGTTGCGCGACCTGGGCTCCGGCTTCGACGTCGCCACCGCGGGTGAGATCGCCCTGGTGCGCGCGCAGGGCGTCGCGCCGGGCCGCTGCATCCACACGCATCCGATCAAGAGCGACGGCGAGATCCGAGCCGCGCTGCGCCACGGCGTCCGCCGCTTCGTCGCCGACAATCCCGACGAGATCCGCAAGTTCGAGCCCCATCGCCGCCGCGCCGAGCTGTTGCTGCGCGTGTCGTTCCGCAACCCCGCCGCGGTCGTGGACCTCTCGCGCAAGTTCGGTTGCGAGCCGGGCGCGGTGCCACACTTGCTCGAGCTTGCGCGCGGACTCGGCGTGAAGGTCCGGGGGCTCAGTTTCCACGTCGGCTCGCAGGTGGCGGACCCCGCCAAGTACGTCGAGGCGATCGACGCCTGCCGCGAGCTGATCCAGGCGGCGCGGCGGGAGCGGCTGGCCGACCTCGACCTGCTGGATATCGGTGGCGGCTTTCCCGTCCCGTACGGCGAACGAGTGACACCGATCGGCGCGTTCTGCCGGCCCATCCGGCGCGAGCTCGCAACGTTGCCGCCCGGCGTGCGGGTGATCGCCGAGCCGGGCCGCTTCATCGCCGGACCGGCCGGCACTGCCGTAGCCTCGGTGATCGGCCGCGCGCAGCGCGAAGGGCGCTGGTGGTACTACCTGGACGACGGCCTCTACGGTTCCTACAGCGGACAGCTCTTCGACCACGCGCGCTATCCGATCGACGCCATCGGCGTGCGCGGCCCGCGCCACCCGAGCGTGCTGGCCGGGCCGACCTGCGACAGCATCGACGTGATCCGCGAGGACATCGCGTTGCCCGGGCTGAACCTCGGGGACCTCGTGGTGGGGCGTACAATGGGTGCCTATACCGCGGCCCATGCGACCGATTTCAACTTCATACCCCGTGCCAGGATCGTGGCCGTGAACCGGCGGCCAGGGAGGCAGCGTGCAGATTGACGTGTTCGACCACGTGGCCGGCGCGCGGGAGGCCCGCGGCATCGCGGTCGTCATCGACGTGTTCCGGGCGTTCTCGGTGGCAGCGTATGCCTTCGATGCCGGAGCGGCACGAGTGTTGCCGGTCGCCGAGATCGAGGACGCCAAGGCGCTCGGGCGCCGCTTCCCGGGGGCCGTGCTCGCCGGCGAGCGCCACGCCCGCCGGCTGCCGGGCTTCGACATCGGCAATTCGCCGACCGAGGTCCGCGCGATCGGCCTGCAGGGCAAGGTGCTCGTGCACACGACGCACGCGGGCACGCAGGGCCTGGTGAACGCGACCGGCGCGGACGAGGTGCTCACGGGCGCCTTCGTGAACATCTCGGCCGTGTGCCGGTACATCCTCGCCCGTGCGCCGCAGCGGGTCTCGTTGGTGCGCATGGGTCACGAGGCGCGAGAGCGTTGCGCCGAGGACGATCTCTACGCGGAGTGCCTGCGCCTGCTGCTGCTCGGCGAGCCAGCGCCGCTCGGCGAGGTCCGCGAGCGCTTGCGCACGGCTCCCGCGGCCGCGAAATTCTTCGATCCCGCCTGCGACTGGGCGCCGCGCGACGATTTCGAGTACTGCACCGACGTCGACCGGTTCGACTTCGTGCTGCGGTTGAAGCGCGTCGCCGACGAGCCGATCGAGTTGCAGCGCATGCCCTCGTCGTGAGCGGGCCCGGGATTCCCGCCGAGTTCGTCCTGTTCGCGTTGGCGCTGCCGGGCGCCGCGGTGCTGCTGCTGACACTCGGTTGGCAGCCCAATTGACGGAGATGATCCCTTGATCCGTAACGTGGTCTTCGACATCGGAGGCGTGTTGCTGCGCCTGCGCTATCAACCGTTCATCGAGTACCTCGCCGGCGCCGGCATCGACATGACCAACCTGCCCAAGTGGCTCGAGCAGGTCGACCTCGCGGCGCACGAGCGCGGCGAGATCGGTGGCGAGGAACTGCTCGGCCGTATCGCCGCAATGGCGCGCCGTCCGCTCGATCCGGCCGAGCTGCGCGGCCGCTGGCTCGATATGTTCGACCGAGCGCACGAGATGTTCGACCTCGCCGAAGGGCTCAAGGACCAGTACCGGGTGTTCCTGCTGTCGAACATCGGCGACCTCCACTGGGCCCACCTCAATGCTCGGTACGGCTTCGAAGGCCTCACTCACGGTGTGGTCGCGTCGTTCCGCGTCGGCGCGATCAAGCCGTCGGCGGCGATCTACCGCGCGACCGAGCGCATGTTCGGGCTCGAGCCCGCCGCCACCGTGTTCATCGACGACCTGCCACCCAACGTGGCTGGCGCGCAGGCCTGCGGTTGGCAGGCGATCCATCACCGCGATCCGGTCGAGACGCGCCGGCAACTGCGGACGCTCGGGGTGCGCCTGCCGGCGCCGTTTGCCCTGGAGTGAACCATGCAGGCAATCCCGCTGAGCATCCTGCTGCTGATCCTGTCGAACATCTTCATGACGTTCGCGTGGTACGCGCACCTCAAGAACCTGAGCGGCAGTCCCTGGTACGTCGCGGCACTGGTCAGCTGGGGAATCGCCTTCTTCGAATACATGCTGCAAGTGCCGGCGAACCGCATCGGCTACACGGCCATGACGCTGCCGCAGCTCAAGATCCTGCAGGAAGTGATCACGCTCGCGGTGTTCGTACCGTTCGTCGTGTACTACATGCGCCAGCCGCTCAAGCTCGATTACCTGTGGGCGGCGCTGTGCATGCTGGGCGCGGTGTATTTCATCTTCCGCGAAGGACCGGGCGCATGAGCACGGCCATCCACCGCCGCGTCGCAGCCTGCCGCGCTGGCGCCGATCCGGCGGTGATCGCGCGCCTGCCAAGCGGGTGGGCGGTGATGGGCGATCCGCAGGTGCTGCGTGGTTACTGCCTGCTGTTGCCCGACCCGGTGGTGCCGCACCTGAATGTGCTGCCGCCGGAAGGGCAGGCTGCATTCCTGGCCGACCTCGCCCGGCTCGGCCAGGCCGTGCTCGAGGTCACGGGCGCCGTGCGCATCAATTACGCGATGTTCGGCAACCTCGAGCCGGCACTGCATGCGCACGTGCATCCACGCTTCGCCGACGAGCCCGAATCGCTGCGGACGGCGCACCCATGGGCGTACGACTGGACGGCGGCCCGTCGATTCGACCCTGCGCTGGACGAAGCGCTGCTCGCCGCGCTGCGGGCGCGACTCGAAACACCACAGGCGTGATCCGCCTCGAGTATTTCGGCATTGCCGCCATGAATCGGCTGGCGCGCGGCCGCCGTGCGGGTAGTCTGTCCGGCATGTCGCCCGCGCCATTCACGCTCTCGTTCGCCCTGGCTCTGGCCGCCCTGTCGTGCGCCTCGCCTGCGGATGCGCAGCAGGTGTACCGCTACAAGGACAAGAGCGGGCAGTGGGTCTATACGGACCGGCCGCCGGACGGCCAGGCGTCGACGCAAACGCTCAGTGTGGCCGGCGGCGCGTCCTCGCCGCGCATCGAGGTGCAGCCACGATCGTCGTCGGCTGGCGTAGCCCTCGTGGCCGTCAACGAGTGCCGCTGCACCGTCGAGTTCGGGGTCAAGGCGTCGGGCGGAGGCGGCCGCGAACTGGCGGCGCGGGCGGTGGTCGCGCCGCGTTCGGAGCACGTGCTGCTTGAGGTTCCCGCGCCGCCGGGCACGGGCGAGATCCGCTTCGACTACGGTTACGTGATCGGCGATCCCGCCGCGACGCACCAGCCCCCGGGCCCTTACCGCGCCCCATTCGCCGCCGCGCGATCGTTCCAGGTGACCCAGGCGCCGCCCGACGCGATCACGCATCGCGACGACGGCAGCCGCCATGCGATCGACATCGCAATGCCAGTGGGCAGCGCGGTGCACGCCGCGCGCGACGGGGTCGTCATCAACGTGGCGCACAGGTTTTTCCGCGGCGGCACGACGCAGGAGGTGCGGGACGAGGCCAACTTCGTCCAGATCCTGCACGACGACGGCACCACGGCCGTCTACGCCCACCTGCAGATGGACACCGTCCGCGTGCGGCCCGGCCAGCGTGTGAGCCGCGGCGAATACATCGCCAACTCCGGCAACACGGGATTCTCGAGCGGCCCGCACCTGCACTTCGTCGTGCTGCGCAACGCGGGTCTCAAGAGCGAATCCGTGCCCGTCAGCTTCGCCGGACCGGGCGGCGCGGCCGTGACGCCGCGCCGCGGGCAGGCGCTGACCGCGTACTAGGACCCGCGGCCGGCGCGCTCGTCCTTGAACACCGTGCCGTCCTTCATCACGAAGGGCACGCGCTTCAGCACCGTCACGTCGGCGAGCGGGTCGCCATCCACTGCGATCAGGTCGGCGCGCTTGCCGGGCTCGAGCGTACCCACGTCGGCCGACAGCCCGAGCAGGTCGGCGGCGTTCACGGTCGCGGCCTCGAGCGCCTGCGTCGGCGTCATGCCGTGCTTCACCATCAGCTCGAACTCGTCGGCATTGCGGCCGTGCTTGCTCACGCCCGCGTCGGTGCCGAACGCGATCCTCACGCCCTTCGGCACGGCTTTGCGCAGCGACTCGCCCGTGATCCGGATGCGCCAGTCCACCTTGGCGCGCACGGCGGGGGAGTAGGCGTTCGGGTCGGCCGCGATGCGCTCCAGGTAACCGTTCACCGTCGAGAGCGTCGGCACGTAATACGCGCCCGACTTGCGGAACAGCTCGAGGCACTCGTCGTCGAGCGTGGTTCCGTGCTCGATCGAATTCACGCCTGCGGCGAGCGCCACCTTGACTCCATCGGCGCCGTGCGCGTGCACGGCCACCTTCTTGCCGTAGAGCCTCGCGGTGTCGACGATGGCGCGCACTTCGTCATCGAACATCTGCTGGCCGAGTCCCGCGCCGATGCGGCTGTTCACGCCGCCGGTGGTCGCGATCTTGATCACGTCCACGCCGCGCGCCACCTGCAACCGGACCGCGCGCCGGCAGGCGTCGGCTCCGTCGCACAGGTTCTCGTGGTGGTCGAGCGCGTCGCGCAGGTCGTCGCGGAAGCCGAGCGCCGCATCCATGTGGCCCGAGGTCGTCGAGATCGACGTGCCGGCGTCGACGATGTTCGGGCCCACCACCTGCCCGTCGCGGATCGCGTCGCGCAGCGCGAGCGTCACGCCGTCGCGGTCGCCGAGGTTACGCACGGTCGTGAACCCGGCCGACAGCGTCTTCTGCGCGTTGGTGAGCGCGTTGAACGCCTTCGCCGCCGGGGTCAACTGCACCTGCTCGAGCTGGGCGAGCACGCCGCCCGTGTCGGAGGTGAGGTGCACGTGGCTGTCCACGAGGCCCGGCAGCACGTACTTGTCGCGCAGGTCGATGACCTTGGCGCCCGCGAACTCGGCAACCGATGCGTCCAGCAAGCCATTGCGCACGTCCACGATGCGCCCGTCCCGGATCACGATCGTGCCCGGGCCCCTTGCAGGTTTGCCGGGCCTGTCGAGCACCTGGCCGGCCTGAACCAGGACGACGCGATCGGGCGCGGTTTGCGGCACGGCAGGGGTGGCGGCGACGAGGGCGGCAAGGGCGAGCATCAGGGCGATACGGCGCATGCGGGGACGTCTCCAGTCGGAGTCAGGGCGATGGCGGGGTCAATCGTGCGACTTGAGCGAACGGACGAGCTCGCCCAGCGTGGCGAGCGGCGCGGAACACGTCGTGCCGCGACAGACGTACGCGACTGTACCCGCCTGTGGGCGTTTGTCGGCGAGCGCGGCCGGCAGGCCGGTCGCGTCGGCGGGCACGGCGAGCACGAGGCGCCGAGGCTCGAAGAGCTTGTCGAGTTCGGCACGCCACACTGCGAGATCGTCGGCGGCACCACGCAGCACGGCGATCGTCGGCGGCTCCGTGAGTTCGTCGAGTGCCATGAGCAGGCTGGTGTGGCCGTGCGGATAGCGCTCCACCAGCGACCACGCGGCACGCAACGTACGCTCGGCCGCATCGAGGTAACGCGGCTCGGCCAGCAGGTAGCCGAGCCGCAGCAGCACCCGGGCGGCCACGCCGTTGCCGGCGGGGGTCGCGTCGTCGCCGAACGTCCTGGGCCGGTGGATCAGCGACTCGTGGTCGTCGGCGGTGAAGTAGAAGCCGCCCGCCTCGCGATCCTCGAAGTGGGCGAGCATCGTCTCGGCGAGCTCGATCGCCCACGCGAGCCACGGGCCGTGCCAGCGGGCCTGCAACAACTCGAGCAGGCCCCAGGCCAGGAAGGCGTGATCGTCGAGATAGGCAGGGAAGCGCGAGCGGCCATCCTTGTGCACGGCGAGCAGGCGGCCGCCGAACCAGCAGTGTTCGCGCAGGAAGGCCACCGCGCGCGCGGCCGAATCGACGTAGTCCGCGCGATCGAGGGTTCGGGCTGCAGCCGCCAGGCCGGCGATGGCGAGGCCGTTCCACGACGTCAGGATCTTCTCGTCGCGGCCGGGCCACACGCGCCGGTTGCGCACCGCGAGCAGCTTCGCGCGTGCGGAGTCGAGCAGCGACTCGGTCTCCTCGGCCGTCAGTCCCGCTTCCGCGGCCACCTTCTCCAGCGGCTCGAAGGCATGCAGGTGCCAGCGGCCTTCGAAATTCGCGTCGCGATCGAGGCCGAAACGGCGCGCCAGCACGGCGTACTCACGCTCGTCCAGGAGCGCGCGGGCCTCGTCCGGCGTCCACACGTAGAACTTGCCTTCGTGGCCCTCGGAATCCGCGTCGAGCGTCGAGTAATACGCGCCCGCCGGGTTCGCCAGGTCGCGCAGGATCCAGTCGGCGGTTTCCTGCGCCACGCGCCGGAACAGCGCGTCGCCGGTCGCGACGGCCGCCTGGGCACTCACCGCAAGCAGCTGGCCGTTGTCGTACAGCATCTTCTCGAAGTGCGGGATCATCCAGTACGGATCCACCGAGTAGCGGCAGAAACCGCCGCCCACCTGGTCGTAGAGCCCGCCCTCGGCCATGCGCGTCAGCGTGAGCGTCGCCATGTAGAGCGCCTGCAGGTCGGGCTGGTCGTCGCCGGCCGTGGCACGCCACGTGCGCAGCAGGAACTCGAGGTTCATGGGATGCGGGAATTTCGGGGCGTCGCCGAAGCCGCCAAATCGCCCGTCGAAATCGCGCTGCAAGGCGGCCCGGCCGGCCGCCAGCGGGGCCCGCGTGAGCGGAGCCTGCGTCGACGCCGGCGGCTGCATCTGGCCGAACACCTCGACGAGCGCATCACCCTGGCGGCGCACGTCGTCCCCGTGCTCGCGGTAGTACTGCGCCACGCGCTTCAGCAGGTCGCGGAACGCGGGCATGCCGTACTTGGCTTCCGGCGGGAAATAGGTGCCGCCGAAGAACGGCCGCTGGTCGCGCGGCGAGAGGAACATGGTGAGCGGCCAGCCGCCGCCCCGCTGCGTGAGCATCTGGTGCGCGGTCTGGTAGATGCGGTCGAGGTCGGGTCGCTCCTCGCGGTCGACCTTCACATTGACGAACAGCTCGTTCATCAGGGCCGCTGTGGCCGCGTCCTCGAACGATTCGTGCGCCATGACGTGGCACCAGTGGCAGGCCGAGTAGCCGATCGAGAGCAGGATCGGCTTGTCCTCGGCGCGCGCCTTCTCGAGCGCCTCGGGGCACCACGGGTACCAGTCCACCGGATTGCCGGCGTGCTGCAGCAGGTAGGGGCTCGTCTCGCCCGCGAGGCGATTGCGACGCGCGCTGTCGGGGTGCGAATGCATGGGGGCTCGGGGCCGGTGCTCGGATAGAATGGGCGACTATAGCTCAACGAGACCCCACGATGACGCACGCTGCCGAGGCGCCGGCCGAAGGCCTCGCCCTCCCCGAATTGCGCCTCAGGCCGCGGGAAGGCCGGCGGTTGAGCGCCGGGCACCTGTGGGTGTTCAGCAACGAGGTGGACACCGACCGCACGCCGCTTTCCGGCTTTGCCCCCGGTGCGCTGTGCCGCGTGATCGGCGACCGGGATCACTTCCTGGGCTACGCCTACGTGAATCCCCACGCGCTCATCTGCGCACGCATCCTGGGGCGCGACGCGCGTTATCCGCCGGGCAAGTCGCTGCTCGTCCACCGGCTGCAGGTGGCGCTCGCGTTGCGCGATCGGTTGTACCCGCAGCCCTTCTATCGGCTGGTTCACGGCGAGTCCGACGGATTGCCGGGCCTCGTGCTCGACCGGTACGGCGACGTGGTGGTGGGGCAGGCAGGCACGGCAGGCATGGAGTCGCTCAAGGACGCGATCGTCGCCGCCGTCGAGCAGGTGATCGCGCCGCGCGCGATGGTCTGGAAGAACGATTCGGGCGCCCGGGAACTCGAGGGGCTGCCCGTACGTCGAGGCGGCGCTCGGCGAGGTGCCCGATCACGTCGAGGTCGAGGAGAACCGCGTCCGCTTCCGTGTGCCGATGGGCGCGGGCCAGAAGACGGGCTGGTTCTACGACCAGGCCGCGAATCGCGCCGCCTTCCTCAAGTACGTGGCCGGCAAGCGCGTGCTGGACGCGTTCAGCTACCTCGGCGCGTGGGGCCTTTCGGCCGCCCGTGCCGGCGCGGCCGAAGTCGCGTGCGTGGATTCCTCGGCGCCGGCGCTCGAACTGCTGCAGGCGTCGGCCGATGCGAACGGCCTCGCTGTCACCACGCGGCGTGGCGACGCATTCGACGTGCTCGCAGCGTTGCGCGAGGCGGGCGAGCGCTTCGACGTTGTGGTGATCGATCCGCCGGCGTTCATCAAGCGCCGTCGCGACATCCCGAAGGGGCAGGCGGCCTACCGCAAGCTCAACCAGCTCGCCATGCAGCTGCTGCCACGCGACGGCATCCTCGTGTCGTGCTCGTGTTCGCACCACCTCGCGCAGGACGACCTGATCGGCGCGATCCAGCAGGCGGGGCGGCATGTCGGGAGGTTCGTGCAGATCGTCGAGGTGGGCGGCCACGCGCCCGACCACCCGATCCACCCGGCGATCCCGGAAACGCGCTACCTGAAGGCACTGACTTGCCGGATCGTGCAGGACTGAGGCGCCGGCACCCCAGTCCTGGATCGCACGATCGTACCGCGGGCGCAGCTCCTGCTGGCCCTTACAGCAGCCAGGCCGTGAGCAGGGCCCCTGCGACGGCACCGAGCACGGCGCAGGACACGCCGAAGGCGACGTTCACCGACGAGGCCAGCGACTGCGGCCGGATGATGATCATCGGGTCCAGGGGATCGATCGTCGCGGGCGGTCCGGCAGCGACCGTGTATTTCACCGGGAAACCCAGCGACTTGGTGGTCAGGGTGACGCTGGAGACACTCTTGCCGTCGAGGACATACGGCAACACCAGTGGTCCTGCGTAGCCCGGCGGCGCCAGGGCTTTGCCGTCGGCTGTCTCGACGAAGGGCCACGCATCGACGTTGCTCTGCAGGTCCCGAAACGCCGCGGTGTAGACCGTCTTGTCTTGACCGCCCGGCGTCGCCTCCCACGTGATCTTCGTTCCGTCCGGAACGTCGAGGTTGCCGTCACGATGATCGGGGCCATTCCCGCCGGTCGGGATGGTCTTCGCCTCGACGAGGAAGCCCTTCGACTTCTTCAACTGAAATCGTATCGTCGTCATCTCCCCCTCCTCAATTGATCGTCGGTTCCATGCCTGCAGCCGCGCCGTTCACGGTGACGACGCCCTGCTCGCCGCCTCGAGATCCGACGCGAGCGCCGGGTCACGGTTGATCACTGCGAACTCCGGGTCTGCCTGCAGCAGCCGGGCGGGATACCCGCCTGCGACCGCCCGGCGGGTCGCGGCTACCGCCGCGGCAAGGTTCCCGAGTTCCTTGTACACGACCGCAGCGAAGTAGTTCGCGTAGACATCCTCTGTGGTCGCCAGTCCGGCGGTCTCGAGTTCGGTCGTCGCCCCCGGCCTGTTGCCTTGCCGGACGAGGTAGTACGCGAGCTGGGAGCGGGTCACGACCGAATCAGGATTGACCCGCAGAACACCACGCGCGAGTTCCGCCGCACGGGCGTACGCGCCGGTGGCGAGCTCGCCCTGGCCGGGCATCCGCCGGTACGCGTCCCCGAGGTTGCCCCACAAGGTGGGATCCTCCGGAGCCAGGCGGGTCGCCTGTTCGAACATGGCAATGGCGTCGCCGTAGCGACCGGCAAAGTAGTAGCTGGTGCCCGTGTTGGAGTACCCCTCGCTGGTCGGGGCGATCTCCACCGAGCGACGGAATACTTCGGCGGCCGCGTCGAAATCGCCACTGAGGAACAGCGGGGCGCCGAGGTTGCTGAGCAGCGTGGCATTGCCTGGCGCGAGCTCGACGCCACGCCGGTACTGCGCGATGGCGGCTGCCCAGCGGCCCTGCTGGAAGAGGAACCCGCCGTAGGCATCGTAGACGCGCCAGTAACGTTTACGCTTGTTGATGGCCTGCTGGTACGCGTGGTCGGCGCCGTCCGGATCGCCCTTGGATGCGAGCGCCGCGCCGAGTCCGAGGAACGCATCCACGTTCTCCGGGTCGAGGTCCAGGCTCCGGCGGTACTCGCGTTCTGCGGCGGCGGCCTGCCCGGTGGCGACGTAGAGCCGGCCGAGCGCGATGTGCACGCCGGGCAGCCCGCTGTCGAGCCTGACGGCCTGCGCGCAGGCCTGCTCGGCGGCCTCGATCGAAGTCGTGACACTGAAACTCACGTAGCGAAGTACGTTGGTCTCGCACAGCCCGGCGTAGGCTTCCGCATAGGTCGGGTCGATCGCTACCGCCTCCTGGAACCGCGCCGCGGCACGGTCGAGTGCGCCCTTGTCGGATAGCTGTCGCAGCTCGCTGATTCCCTGCAGGTAGGCCTCGTGTGCATCCTGCTGCGCACTCTTGCCGGTCATGCGCGCCAGTGTCTCGGGCGACAGCATGATCCTGAGCGCTTCGATCACGGCTCCGGAGATCTCGTCCTCGACGTTCTGCAGTTCCACGATCGGGCGCCGGTACGTCTTCGACCAGACGTGAAAGCCGCTGGGACCGTCGATGAGCTGGGAGGTCACCAGAAGCGTGTCCCCGTTGCGCCGGATGCTGCCCTCGATCACGTAACGGACGCCGAGCTCGGCGGCAATCTGCTCGATGCTGAGCTGCTTGCCCTTGAATGCGAACGCCGACGTGCGCGAAGCGACCTGCAGTTCCGGCACGCGTGTGAGCCGGTTCGCGAGCTCCTCGGCGAGTCCATCGCCCAGGAACTCGTTGGCCGGGTCGCCGCTGAGATTGTCGAAGGGCAGCACTGCGATGGAACGGTCCGGCACGGAAGTCACCGGCGTTGCCCCGTCCTGTCGCGCCATCGTGGCGACGCTGGAGGTGCCGAACCACCAGAACAAGGACCCGCCGAGCAGCAGCAGCCCGAACAGGATCAGGAACTCCGCGGGGGTGACCTGCTGCTCGCCACGATCGCCGTGGTACCAGGCGACGACCAGCACGATGGGTAACCCGACCAGGAACGCGAGCGTCGCGAGTTGCTGCAGCAGCGGTGGCCAGACGAAGGTGTCGCTCAGGTACTCGAGGCCCTGCAGCAGTCCCCAGGCGAACAGGCTGTAGGCGACGCCCCATTGCACCACCTTGCGGCGCCGCAGTTTCTCCCAGAGGACCTGGGCCCTTCCGATGGTAGCCTCGGCCACGCGTCGCGCCCCTCCACTGCCCGGAGTCTAGCCTGTCGTTGCCTGGTGCTGCTGCCGGCCTTCGGTTCCGCGTTGACCGCAGCATCTCGCCCACAGTTTGCCTACAATACGCGCTTCATGTTCGTCTATCCCCACCCCGATCCCGTCGCGATCTCGCTCGGCCCGCTCGCAGTCCGCTGGTACGGCCTCATGTACCTGGTGGGTTTCGTCGCGGCCTGGTGGCTCGCGCGCCGTCGCGCCGCCGGGCCGCGCTCGACGTGGACGCCCACCGAAGTGGACGACCTGATTTTCTACTGCGCGCTCGGAGTGATCCTCGGGGGCCGCATCGGCTGGATGCTGTTCTACGGCACCGAGCGCATCCTCGCCGACCCGTTGAGCATCCTGCGTATCTGGGAAGGCGGCATGTCCTTCCACGGTGGCCTGGTCGGCGTGCTGGTGGCGCTCGGCTTGTTCGCGAGCCGCCGCGGCAAGCACCTCGGCGACGTGTTCGATTTTGCCGCGCCCCTGCCCGCCATCGGCTTCGGCGCGGGGCGCATCGGCAACTTCGTCAATGGCGAGTTGTGGGGCAAGCCCACCGACGTGCCGTGGGCGGTGGTCGTGGACGGCGTGCCGCTGCACGCCTCGCAACTGTACGAGGCGTTCCTCGAAGGCCTCGTGCTGTTCGTGATCCTCTGGTGGTTCACCGCGAGGCCGCGGCCGCGCTGGGCGCCTTCGGGGTTGTTCCTGGTGTGCTACGGCGTGTTCCGCTTCGCGGTCGAGTTCGTGCGCGTGCCGGACGCGAACCGCGGCTACCTGCTGTTCGACTGGGTGACGATGGGGCAAATCCTGTCGTTGCCGATGATCGTCGCCGGCCTCTGGATGATCGCGGTGGCCTACCGCCGCAACCAGCCTTCCGGCAACTACGCCTGACACATGCGCCAGTACCTCGACCTGATGCGCCACGTGCTCGAGCACGGCGCGCGCAAGACCGACCGCACCGGGACCGGCACGCTCGCCACCTTCGGCTGGCAGATGCGCTTCGACCTCGCCGCGGGCTTCCCGCTGGTCACCACCAAGAAGCTGCACCTCAAGTCGATCATCCACGAGCTGCTGTGGTTCCTGCGCGGCGACACCAACGTGCGTTACCTGCGTGACAACGGCGTCACCATCTGGGACGAGTGGGCCGACGCCGAGGGTGAGCTCGGCCCGGTCTACGGCGTGCAGTGGCGCTCGTGGCGCGGCGCCGACGGCCGCACGCACGACCAGATCGCAGCGGCCATCGACCTGCTGAAGCGCGACCCGCACTCGCGGCGCATCATCGTCAACGCCTGGAACGTGGGCGAGCTCGACCGGATGGCCCTCACGCCCTGCCACGCGATGTTCCAGTTCTACGTGGCCGACGGCCGGCTCTCGTGCCAGCTCTACCAGCGCAGCGCCGACATCTTCCTCGGCGTGCCGTTCAACATCGCCTCCTACGCGCTGCTCACGCACATGATGGCGCAGCAGTGCGGCCTCGGCGTCGGCGAGTTCATCTGGACCGGCGGCGATTGCCACCTGTACGTCAACCACCTCGAGCAGGCGCGCCTGCAGCTCTCGCGCGAGCCGCTGCCGCTGCCCGCGCTCACGATCAAGCGCTGCCCGGACTCGATCTTCGACTACCGCTTCGAGGACTTCGAGATCACGGGTTACCAGTCACATCCCGCCATCAAGGCTCCGATCGCCGTATGAAGAAGGCCAAGCAGACCCGCAAGCCCGCCCACCACCACGCCCACATGCGCCACGCCGCGCGCACCGACGCGCCGCTCTACCTCGTGCGCCGCTCGAAAATCCACGGCAACGGCGTGTACGCCGCGCGCGACATCCCGAAGGGCGCCCGCATCGTCGAGTACCTCGGCGAGCGCATCTCGCACGCGCAGGCCGACGCCCGTTACGAGGAGAAGGGGCAGGACGACGGGCACACGTTCCTGTTCGTCGTGAGCAGCAAGGTGGTGATCGATGCCGGCGTGGACGGCAACGACGCGCGCTTCATCAATCACTCCTGCGACCCGAACTGCGAGACGGTGATCGAGGGCGGCCGCGTGTTCATCGAAGCCGTGCGCGACATCCGCAAGGGCGAGGAACTCGGCTACGAGTACGGCCTCACCTGGGAGAGCACCGACGACCCGGACGAGCTCGCCAATTACGCGTGCCGCTGCGGGGCCGCCAGGTGCCGTGGCTCGATGCTCGACCCGGTGCCGCTCGACAAGAAGCGGAAGGCGAAGCGCAAGGCCGCGAAGAAGAAGGCCCCGCCGGCGCGCAAGAAAGCGCGGAAGTGACGCTGGTCTCGATCATCGTCGCTGCCGACGATCACGGCGGCATCGGCCGCGACGGTGGCCTGCCGTGGCACCTGCCCGCGGACCTGAAGCGCTTCAAGGCGCTGACCATGGGCAAGCCGATCGTGATGGGGCGCAAGACCTGGGACTCGATCGGCCGGCCCCTGCCGGGCCGGCGCAGTCTCGTGGTATCCCGGCAGCCCGGGCTCGCCATCGACGGCGTCGAAGTGTTCGCGTCGCTCGAGGCCGCGCTGCAGGCGGCCGCCAACGCCCCGGAGACCTGCGTGATCGGCGGTGCCGAGATCTATCGGCAAGCGCTGCCGCGGGCCGAAGTCGTTCACCTCACGCGCGTCCACGCATCGGTCCAGGCCGATACGTTCTTCCCACCGCTCGACGCGGCCGAATGGGAGGAAATCGCGCGCGAGGACTGTCCTGCCGACGACCGCCACGCCTACGCGTACAGCTTCCTGAGGCTGGGACGGATCAGTCGGCCGGCGACCGGCTGAATTCGAGCCGGACGCCGCGGCTCGCGGCGTCGCTCACAGCCATCGCCTCACCTCGCTGCAGTAGCGTTCGAACTCCGCGCCGAACAGGGCCTGCAACGCGCGCTCTTCGGGCGCGATCTGGTAGCGGTTCATCCAGGCCACGAAGGCGGCCACCCCGAGCAGTGCGAGCGGGTGTGCCAGCCAGAACGCCCAGGCGAACAGCGCGATCGCGAGCGCAACGTACATCGGGTTGCGTGTTCGCCGGTAGATGCCGGCGGTGACCAGGGCCGAGGCCCTCTCCGGCCGCAGCGGATCGACGGTCGTGCGGGCGCGATCGAAGGCGCGGACGCCGGCGATCCCGATCGCCCCGGCCACGAGCAGCAGGAGAACCGCGGCCACGGTGCGGCCGGGAAGCGCGATTCGCCACGACGGCAGCCAGGAGGCGACGGCCCACATCAGCAGCGCGACGACCACGAAGAGTGCGACCGGCGGTATGCGCACCTTGCGATCGGCACTCATCGTGCGCGCAGCTCCGCGTCGAGTGCGTCCACGAACAGCCAGGCGTCGTCGTAACTGTTGTAGAAGGGGGCTGGTGCCGCGCGAATGACGCCGGGTTCGCGCCAGTCGGGCACGATGCCGCGTTTCAGCATTCCCTCGAAGGCGGCGCGCGCCGCATCGCGGCCGCATTCGAGGCGCAGCGACAGTGCCGCGCCACGTTCGTCCGGTGCGCGCGGCGTGAGCACCGCCACGCGTCCATCCAGGCGTGCGTCGATCAGTGACTCCATGTAGCGCGTGAGCGCGATCGACTTGGCGCGCAAGGCAGGGAGGCCCACTGCCGCGAAGTGCTCGAGCGACGCCACCACCGGCGCCAGCGCCAGCAGCGACGGCGTGCTCACCTGCCAGCCGTCGGCGCCCGGGATCGGCTCGAAGTCCGGGCCCATCCGGAAGCGGCTCGCCTTGTCGTGACCCCACCAGCCGGCGAGGCGCGGCAGGTCGCGCCGTGCGACGTGCCGCGCGTGCACGAAGGCGCCGCCCGCGGCCCCGGGCCCGCCATTCACGTACTTGTAGTGGCACCAGACGGCGAAGTCGACCTCGTCGTCGTGCAGGGCCAGCGGCACGTTGCCCACTGCGTGGGCGAGGTCCCAGCCGACCGTGCACCCTGCGCGCCGGCCCGCCGCCGTGATCGAACGGACGTCGAGCCGCTGGCCCGTCAGGTATTGCACGCCGGGCAGCAGGATCGTGGCGATGCGCGGGCCGTCACGCTCGATGGCGGCGAGGATGTCCTCGGTGCGGAGACACTGCTCGCCATCGCGCGGCTCGATCTCGATGAGGTCGTGCGCCGGGTCGAGCCCGTGGAAGCGGACCTGCGACTCTGCAGCGTAGCGGTCGGAAGGAAACGCGGGCCGTTCCATGAGCAGGGCCGTGCGCGCGCCAGCCGGGCGATAGAAGCTCGCGAGCAGCAGGTGCAGGTTGACGGTGAGCGTGTTCATCACCGTCACTTCCAGCGGCTGCGCGCCCACCAGCGCGGCCAGTGCCGGCAGCGCGCGCTCGTGATAGTCGAGCCAGCGGCGGCGGCCCTCGAAGAAGCCATCGACGCCGAGCCGCCGCCAGTCGCGCATGATCTCCTCGACGTAATCTGCTGCGAGCGCCGGTTGCGCGCCGAGGGAATGGCCGCAGAGATAGATGAGTTCGCGGCCCGCACCGTCGTGCGGCAGCACGAAGCGTTCGCGCCAGGCCTGCAGGGAGTCGGCGGCGTCGAGCGCCCGGGCATGGTCGCGATCGAGTCTCAAGGCGCGATCTCCCTCACCGCATACAGCACGGGCCGGCTCGGCGCGGCGTCGGCGGCGAATGCGGGCACCTGCAAGTCGAGCAGATACAACCCGTCGGTCGCAGTGTCGGGGGCGTATGCGAGTTCCGTCACGAGCGCTCGCCCGCGCCTGGCCTGGTGGGCGTCGAGCACGTTCGGCGGCAGTCCCCAGTACATGCGGTGGGCGGTCAGGGAGCCGCCGTCATCGGCCCGGTCGAGGCTCGGCAAATCGACCACGAGCGACGTCACTTCGCGCTCGACGATCCACTGCATCGCGTCGGCCGTGAAGTAGGGGGCCGGGCAAGGTCCGTCGTAGAGCCGATGACGTTTGCCGGGGTCGTTGGGCAGCGTGCGCACGACGAGCGCCGTCCAGGGGTCGCCGGTCCAGCGTGCCGCGGCCACGGCCAGCTGCGCGCGGGTGATCACGGGATCGGCAGCATGCCGTTGACCGATGGCATCAGCCGCTGCGTCGCCGAGCGGCTCGGGTCGAACGCTCACCAGCAGGGCGAGGGCTGGCGGCACGGGCGTCAACCCGGCCAGTGCCGTCGCGTTGTCGGTCACGTGGCCGACGCACTCCGTGTGCGTGCCGTGGCAATGCGGGGAGAGCGTATACACGCCGCAATTGCAGCTCGAGCCACCGGCCACCGTGCCGGTGAAGCGGCCGGCACGCAAGGGCACCGCGCTGGCCGGGGCGTCCGCGAAGAACCGCGGCTGCGGCCCGGCGAACCGCAGCGTGATGGCGAGATCCACCGGCGCAGACACCTCGGCCTGCCAGCGTCGTCCGAAGGTGGTGAATTCCAGGTCGAGCATGGCGCGGCGGCCGGCGGTTCGGGACGTGTGGCAGTATAGACGCGAGTCCCCGGACGGGGGCAGGAGGGTGTGCGATGAGGCGCTCTTGGCAGGCTGGTTGGATCGCGACGGCACTGTGCGCACTGCCGCTCGTGGCTGGTGCGCAGGAGGCTGCGCCCGCGCCGGAGCCCGCGGCGACCGTGAACGCGGTCTGGGTCGAGCGCAAGGTGAACTTCACGTACATGCCGCTCACCAGCTACTACTCGTGCGACGGCCTGCGCGACAAGGTCCGCTGGATCCTCGGGCAGCTCGGCGCCAAGCCGGGATTCACGGTCAGGTCGCGCGGCTGCCTCGAGCTGACGGGTCCCGAGGCGTTCCCGGGCGTCGAGATCGTCGCTGCATTTCCGGCCGAGGCTACGCCAGAACTGCTCCAGCAGCTGGCGGACGAGGCGTCGAAGCGGCAACTCGCAGCGCGCGCCGCCGGCAAGCCGGACCCCGTGACCGAGGCCACGGCGCAGTTCCCGGCGCGCGTGAAGCGCGTTGAGTTCCAGAGCGGCCGCACGACGCTCTCCGACCTGCAGGACGGCGACTGCGAACTCATGGAGCAGCTGGTGCGCAACGACGTGTTCGGCAAGCTCGGTGCCAGGGTCGTCGATGCGCAGACCCGCTGCGTGCCGCGCCAGGTGACGCTGGGCGCCGTGCGCATGGCCGTCGAAGTGCTGGAGCCGGTATCCGCCGAATGAACCTGCAGAAGTCGATCTTCATCACCGGCGCCGCGGCCGGCATCGGCGCCGAGACGGCCCGGCTGTTCGCCCGCAACGGCTGGCGGGTCGGTGCGTCCGACGTGAACGAGGCGGCCCTCGGGGCGTTGCAGCGCGAACTCGGCGCCGAGCGGCTCAGCCTGCATCCAGCCGACGTGCGCGACCGTGCCGCGATCGCGGCGGCGCTCGGCGATTTCACCGCACGCACCGGTGGCCGCCTCGACGTGCTGTTCGCCAACGCCGGCGTGCTGTTCATGGGGCCGGACGAGTCGATCACGCCCGAACAGAAAGACCTGCTGGTCGACGTCAACGTGAAGGGCGTGATCCACACCGTCGACGCCGGCTTCCCGGTCCTCAAGCAGACGCCCGGCTCGCACCTCGTGGCGATGGCCTCCACCTCCGCGGAGTACGGCTCACCGGAGCACGCGGTCTACAGCGCCACGAAGTTCTTCGTGCGCGGCCTGACGGAGGCGCTCAACATCGAGTATCGCCCGTACGACATCCAGGTATCGGCGATCTACGTCGCTTACGTGCAGACCGGCATGGTGTTCGACGCCAGGGTGAAACCCGCGTCGATCGAGCGGCTCGGCGTGAAGATCACCCCGCAGCGCGTGGCCGCGACGGTCTGGAAGGCGGTGCACGGCGATCGCGTGCACTGGCGCGTGGGGTTCGACGCCCGGATGATCAATTTCGCCGTGCGCGTGCTCGGCGCGGGCGTTGCACCGATCTACCGGCGCATCATGGGTCGCTGAACATCGCCGGCTGGCGGCTCGGCACCGTCACAGGTCGGGCGGGTGCATCGAGGCGCTGCGCAGTCAACCGGCCGCCCCACACGCACCCCGTGTCGAGCCCGAGCACGCCGTCCCCGTCGTGGTAGCCGAGCGCTGACCAGTGCCCGCAGACGATGCGCGCGCCCGCTGACCGGCGGCCCGGCACCTGGAACCACGGGATGGCGGAGGCCGGCATCTTCGCCGGCGGGCCCTTGTGCTTGAGCAGCAGACGCCCGGCCTTGTCGCACACGCGCAGGCGGGTGAGAGCGTTCGTGATGAACCGCAGTCGATCCGGCCCGTCGAGTTCGTCGTCCCAGAGGTCCGGGTGGTTGCCGTACATGTCCGCGAACAGCTTGCCGCTGTGCTCGCCGCGCAGCGCAGCCTCGAGTTCGGCCGCGCAACGACGCGCGAGGGGAATGTCCCACTGCGGCGGCAAGCCGGCGTGCACCATCGTCACGCCGAGCGCGGGGTCGTGATGCAGCGCGGGCTGCGCCTGCAGCCAGTCGAGCAGCGCGTCGCGATCCGGCGCCTCGAGGACCGGCAGGAGCGTGAGGTCGGCAGGCCGCAAGTGCGCAGCGCCGCGCGCGATCGCGAGCAGGTGCAGGTCGTGGTTGCCGAGCACGGTGACCGCGGCGTCGCCCAGGCGCCGCACCAGGCGCAGCACGTCGAGCGAGCGCGGCCCGCGGTTCACGAGGTCGCCGACGAACCAGAGCCGGTCGCGCGACGGATCGAAGGCGAGTGCGACGAGCAGGGCTTCGAGCTCGTCGCAGCAACCCTGGACGTCGCCGATCGCGTAGGTCGCCATCGGCTCAGTGCAGCAGGCCGGGCACCGCGAGCCGGAACGGCGCGATCGGGGCGTCGAAGTGCTCGCCGTCGTCCGCGACCATGCGGTACTTCCCCTGCATCGCGCCCACGGGCGTCTCGAGGATCGCGCCGCTCGAGTAACGGAAACCCTCGCCGGGCTGCAGGTGCGGCTGTTCGCCGACCACGCCGTCGCCCACGACCTCCTGCACCTTGCCGTTGGCGTCGGTGATGATCCAATGGCGCGAGAGCAGGCGCGCCGGCACCGTGCCCTCGTTGCGGATCGTGATGGTGTAGGCGAACACGAAGCGGCCGTCGCCGGGATTCGACTGGTCCTCGACGAAATTGGTGACGACGTCGACGCGGATGCGGTAGTCGGTGCTGCTCATGCAGTCGCCGCGAAGGGCGCTCACTCCTTGTGCAGGCGGACGGCGAGGACGTCGCACGGTGCGGCGTGCAGCACCGTGTCCTCGGTGAAGTTGAACAGGATCGAGACGCCATGCCGCTCGCGGCTGCCGATCACGATCAGGTCGGTGGCACGCGTCTGGGCGAT
>JAGVUU010000167.1 GCA_019136105.1 Gammaproteobacteria bacterium | reverse complement strand
TAAGGGCATCTTCATGGTCCTGGTGGACCACGGCGACGCATAAAGGGGGCTGGAGAAGGGGAATGGGGACGTTGAATGCGGGTTGGGACGCGGCGGCGACCGCCGGGACTTCCTCGCGAACTGGCGCCACCGCCAGTCATTGCGAGTCCGGACAGGGAGCCCGCCTGCCGAGCGGCGAGTGTCCGCGAATCCGTGCCATCAACCGGTCCATCCTCCAGGTCGCGGCCCACGAAAGCACCGTCCTGATCCTCGGCGAATCGGGCACCGGCAAGGAGGTCGTGGCCCGCGCCATCCACGATGCGTCCCGCCGGGCGACGCGGCCGTTCGTCCCGGTCAACTGCGGCGCCATTCCCGCGGAACTGCTCGAAAGCGAACTGTTCGGGCACGAGAAGGGCGCGTTCACGGGCGCCATCAGCACCCGGCAAGGCCGCTTCGAAATCGCCAACGGCGGCACGCTGTTCCTCGACGAGATCGGGGACATGAGCCCGGTGATGCAGGTGAAGTTGCTGCGCGTGCTGCAGGAGCGCGTGTTCGAGCGCGTCGGCAGCAACACGCCGATCCGCGCCGACGTCCGCATCGTGGCGGCGACCCACCAGGACCTCGAGGCCGCAATCGAGCGCGGCACTTTCCGCCGCGACCTCTACTACCGGCTGTGCGTGTTCCCGATCGAGATGCCGCCCCTGCGCGAACGGCTCGACGATCTCGAACTGCTGGCCAACGAGATCGCCGATCGCCAATCGGAGTCCGGCTGGCCTCGCGTGCGGCTGTCGCGCGCTGCGCTGTCCGTGCTGCGCGGTTATCACTGGCCGGGCAACGTGCGTGAGCTCGCCAACCTCATCGAGCGCCTGGCCGTGGAATGCGGCGATCGCGTGGTGCGCCCGGAGGACTTGCCGGGGCGCTTCCAGCAGGCGGACTGGATCCAGGCGGCGCTCGCCGAGGAGCAGGAACATCTGGATGCGCAGGCGGCGTCGACGGAGTCACTCGAGCGCGCCGAGCTCCTTGCGCCGCTGCCGGATCCCGGCGTGGCCGTCGGCGAGCTGGCCGCGGTTCCGCCGCTGCTGCTGCAGGCCGAGTTGCCGAACGACGGGCTCGAACTTCGCGGCTACCTGAACGACATCGAGCGGCGCCTCATCGACCAGGCGCTGCTGCGCTCGAATGGCGTGGTCGCGCACGCCGCCCGCCTGCTCGGCCTGCGCCGCACGACGCTGGTGGAAAAGCTGCGCAAGTTCTCCATCGCCGTCGACGACAGCGAGGCCTCGCTCGAGGCCTGACCTCCCCTCAAGATCGCGCTGCCACTGTCGTTACAGAGGGCAGGAGCGGCCGTCCGGCCGCGGGAACGACGAGGGGAAGGGAACATGGGCATCGGCGTCAGGAGTGGCGGCGCATCCGCGTACCAGAGCGTTGCAGCTTGGACGAGCGTCGGCGTCGACGACCCGCGCCGCCTCGTCGTGATGCTTTACGACGGCGCGCTCGACCGCATCCGGCAAGCGCGCGGCTGCGCCGAGCACGGCATGGCGGGCGAGAAGAGCGTCGCCATCGGCCGGGCCATCGCCATCCTCGACGAACTGCGCGGGTCGCTCGATTTCGAGAAGGGTGGCCCGCTCGCTGCGAACCTCGAGGACCTGTACTCTTACGCGAGCCGCCGCCTGCTGGCCGCGAGCGCGACGGGCGACGTGCGCATCCTCGACGAAGTGGCGGCGCTGCTGCGCGAACTGCGGGAGGCCTGGGCGGCGATCGCCGCCGCGACGACGGCGCCCTGAACGAACGGAGCCGCATGCCGGATTTCACCGACACCATCATCCTCTACGACGAGCTCGCCTACGAAGACGTGATGCCGCTGATGTGGCAGGCGCTCGGGGCGAAAGTCGACCCGGTGCTCGCGGCGAGCTACGAGGACGCGAACCTCAACCTGCTGCACGCCTGCATGGCCATGGACGAGCCACAGTCGCTCGCGCGCGAGAAGCAGGACGAAGCGCAACCGCTCGCTGCGGAGCTCTCGCGCCTCGACTTCAAGCTGACGCTGCTGCTCGACCTCGTCGCGCAGCTCGCCAGCCGCGACCTGCAGCGGCCGCCGCCGACCCGCGTGCGCTTCAACGCCCTCGGCGCCACGTTTGCGGCAGCGGCCCCGCTCGAGGTCGGCACGGAAGGCGTGCTGCACCTCTACCTGCGCCCCACCTTGCCGCGCCCGCTGTCGTTCCCGGCGCGCGTCTCCGGCCGCGACCCCGAAGGTCGTACGCGCGTGCGATTCCATGCGCTGTCGGACCCCGTGGCCGACTTGATCGAGAAGCTCGCGTTCCGCCGCCATCGCCGGCACGTCGCCGAGTCGCGCCGTCCGCGCTGACCTGAGCGCGCGACGGCGTCACGCGCGCGTCGAATTCTTGACGCGACGCGAGCCCCCACGCAGGGCGCGGCCCACTGCGGCCCGCAGGCCAGGTCCGGCACGGTTCTTGCTCTTGTTCCAGCAGCGTCAGCGATTGGACGTGCCATCGACTGGAACATGCCGCACACCGCGAATCCGTCCGCCTCGATCCGTGCGCCTGGCGCAACGGCCGCCGCGCAGCGCGAACCCGTCGCGCAGGCGGCCGCGACCCTGCGCGCGTTCGAGCTGGCGCGGCGCGTGGCCGCCACTGACTGCACGGTGCTGCTGAGCGGCGAGTCCGGCACCGGCAAGGAGGTGCTGGCCCAGTACGTGCACAGGCACTCGGCGCGGTCGGACGGACCGTTCGTCGCCGTGAACTGCGCGGCGATCCCCGAAAGCATGCTCGAGTCGCTGCTGTTCGGCTGGGAACGCGGCGCGTTCACCGGCGCGCTCGCTGCGCACCCGGGCAAGTTCGGCCAGGCGCAGGGCGGCACGTTGCTGCTGGACGAAGTTTCGGAAATGCCGCTCGGCCTGCAGGCGAAACTGCTGCGCGTGCTGCAGGAACGCGAGGTCGAGCGGCTCGGCGCACGCGCGCCGGTGGCGCTCGACGTGCGGGTGCTCGCCACGACCAACCGCCGGCTGCGCGAGGAGGTGGCGGCCGGGCGCTTCCGCGAGGACCTGTTCTACCGGCTGAACGTGTTTCCGATCGAGCTCGCGCCGTTGCGCGAGCGTCGCGAGGACATCCTGCCGCTCGCCATGGTGCTGCTCGCACGCCACTGTCACCCCGGTGCGCGCATCCCGGCGCTGTCGGCGGATGCCGCGCAACGGCTGCTCACCTATCCATGGCCGGGCAACGTGCGCGAACTGGACAACCTCATGCAGCGCGCGCTGGTGCTGTGCAACGGGACCATGATCGAGCCCGCGCACATCCTGTTCGAGGCTGCGCCTGCACAGTGCGCGCCGGTGCGCATGACGTCCGGACCGTCCGGACCGCCGTGCTTCGACCTTGCCGGCGGTCTCGCCACGACCGAGCGCGAGTTGATCTTCGACGCGTTGCGCGTCGAGGGCGGCCGGCGGGACGCGGCCGCGCAGCGCCTCGGGATCAGCCCGCGCACGCTGCGCCACAAGCTCGCGCGCCTGCGCGCGGCCGGTTTCGACCCCAGCACGGGAGCATTGCCGTGAGCGACATGGCGATCCAGCAGGTCCTCGCGCAGATCCGCGCACTGCAGGCCCAATCGTCCGCGCAGCTCGGGAACGCGCCAGGTGCCGCGCCGGCCTCCGGGCCGAGCTTCGCCGACGTCCTGCGGCGCGGCATCGACGAGGTGAACGCGCGCCAGCAGCACGCTTCGCAGCTAGTGACGCGGTTCGAGCGCGGCGAGCCCGGGCTCGAACTGCCGCAGGTGATGATCGAGACGCAGAAGGCGAGCGTGTCGTTCCGCGCGCTGGTCGAGGTGCGCAACCGCTTCATCTCGGCCTACCAGGACATCATGAACATGCCGATCTGACGTGCTGACGTCCGGTCGCACCCACCCACGCCATGGCCAATCCCACCCTCGCCCAGCTCGAATCACCCGCGGCCGCGCGTCTCGCCGGCGGGTTGAGGCCGCTGCTCGTGCTGCTCGGCATCGCCGGCGCGGTTGCGGCCGGCGTGACCGTCGTGCTCTGGTCGCAAGGCCCGAACTGGGGAATGCTGTACGGCGGGTTGAGCCCCGCCGACGCCAGCGAGGTCGCGCAGGCGCTGCAGTCCGCGAACGTGCCGTACAAGGTCGACGCCGGCTCCGGCGGCATCCTCGTCCCCCAGGACCGCATCAGCGACGCCCGGCTCCAGCTCGCCGCGCAGGGCCTGCCCGCCGGCGACGGCGCGGGGCTCGAGCTGATCCGCAAGGACCCGGGCTTCGGCGTGAGCCAGTTCATGGAGACGGCGCGCTACCACCACGCGCTCGAGGTCGAGCTCGTCCGTACGATCACGAGCTTGCAGGCTGTCGAGGCGGCGCGCGTGCACCTCGCCGTGCCGGTCCAGTCGGCATTCGTGCGCAGCCGGCGCGAGCCGAGCGCTTCGGTGTTCCTGCGCTTGAAGCCCGGCCGCCGTCTCGAGCCCGAACAGGTGAGCGGCATCGTGCACCTCGTCGCCTCGAGCATCCCGGAGCTGGAGGCCGAGCAGGTCACCGTCGTGGACCAGAACGGGCATCTGCTGTCGGCGCCGAGAAACGCCGCGTCCGCCGGCGCCGACGCGCAACTCGAGGCGGCGCGGCGCCTCGAGGAAACCTACACCGACCGCATCGAGGAGCTGCTCGCGCCGCTCGTCGGCGCCGGCCGCGTCCGCGCCCAGGTGGCCGTCGACCTCGAGGCTGGTGCAACCGAAGAAGCGCGCGAGCAATACCGCCCCGAGAGCCAGATCGTGCGCAGCGAGCAGCTGGCCGAGCAGAACAGCCAGTCGCCGCTCGGCAATGCTGGAGGCATCCCGGGCGCGCTCACCAACCAGCCACCGCCGGCGGGCGTCGCGCTGCCGCCCGGCGCGGCCGCCACACCGGCACCCGCGGCGGCCGCGAATGCGCAGCCTGCATCCGGTACCGAGGCCGCCGCCGCGTTGCTCGCTGCCGCGGCGGGCAGTTCCTCGCGGCAAAGCACTCGCAACTTCGAGATCGACCGGACGCTGTCGTACACGAAACAGCCTCCAGGCCGGGTGCGCCGCGTCACCGTCGCGGTGCTCGTCGATCACGTCAAGAGCACCGCGCCCGACGGCAAGGCGGTGTCGACGCCGCTCCCCCCCGAGCAGCTGGCCAACGTCACGCAGCTGGTGAAGGACGCCGTCGGCTTCGACGCCGCGCGCGGCGACAGCGTCAACGTCGTCAACGCGTCGTTCCTCGAACCGGGTGACGTGCCTGCCGCGACGGACGTGCCGGTGTGGCAGCAGCCGTTGCTGCGCGACGTCGTGCGGCTCGTGCTGGGAGCCGTGGTGCTCATCGTCCTGCTGCTGCTGGTGGTGCGGCCCCTGCTCAAGAGCCTGGTCGCCCCGGCGCGCGGCGCGCTCTCGATGGGCCCGACGCTCGCCACGGTGCAGGCAGCACCGGGTGGGGCGGCACCCGCGCCGGCGATCGGCTACGAGCAGCAGCTCGCGCAGGCGCGAGGGCTCGTCACGCAGGATCCGAAGAGGGTGG
>JAGVUU010000338.1 GCA_019136105.1 Gammaproteobacteria bacterium | reverse complement strand
CGCGCGGAACGGCGGCGTGAACAGGTACCCCGGCCACGGCACCGTCACCGCCAGCACCAACACCGCTGCAACGAGGGCGGTGCCGAGCACGGTGAGCGTGCGGCGGATCCAGCCACCCTCACGGACGAAACGCCACCAGCGGCGCGCCAGCGCGCGCAGTGGCCACAGCAGCCAGCCGATCAGGCGCACAAGGGCGCGCAGCATCACGTGCGCCACGAGGCGCAGTTTCTGGAGCAGGACGCGCATCACGCCGCCGTGGCCTCGGTGAGAGGGGGAACCAGCCCGGCCCGCACGAGGCCCTGGGTCTGCTTGCGCACGCTGTCGCCGATCTCCCGCGAGACCGCGACCAGGTAGCGCTGGAAGCTTTCCGTCCGGAAGCGCGGATTGTGAACCTGCGCCTGTTCGATCGCGCGGCGCGCGCCCTCGATGTCACCCAGCATGCCGAGCGCATTGGCGAGCAGCACCCAGCCGAGGCAGAAGCCCGGGTGGACGTCCACCGAAACCTGCGCGTGCTCGCGCGCCGCTGCGTAGTCCTCGCCTTCGGTGTAGGCGAACGACAGGAAGTAGTGCCAGAACGGGAACGATGGGTGGTTCGGCGCAACCTTGAGCAGCCGGTGCAGGATCGCGATGCCCTCCGCGCGCTCGGCGTCGGAGCCGCCCCAGGCGAGGCCGCACCCGAGATAGCCCCACGCGATCATGTTGAACGGCGCGATGGCGACGACGCGGCGCGCCGTCTGCAGCGATTTCTGCCGCAGGCCGCAGTTGAGCCACACGAGCGACGCGTACTCCATGACCGTGGCATCGCGCGGCGCGAGGCGCAGCGCTGCCTCGACTTCAGCGAGGGCACGACGGTTCTCCGCGACCGGGTCCTCGGCGAACGAATTCACCACACGCTGGTTCAGCACGAAACCGAGCAACACGTGTGCCATCGCGTTGTCGGGCTCGAGTTCGAGCGCTTGCTCGAGCCAGCTGATCGCGTCGGCCGACGCTTCGCGGGTGTAGGACACCGTCCAGAACGTGAGCGCCTTGTGGGTCAGGCTCCACGCCGACAGGCCCTGCGGCGGCTGCCGGCACAGGTCGTCGGAGATGATGTTGAGGTAGCGCGAGCCGGTCTCGATGGCGATCGCCTCGGCCAGCTCGCGCTGCACTTCGAACAGGTCGTCGATGCCGCGTTCGTAGGACTCCGACCACGCCGACTGGCCGGTGCTCGCGTCGGTGAGCATCGCGATCACGCGCAGCCTGCCGGCCGACCGTTGCAGGCTCCCGGTGAGCACGTAACGCACGTTGAGCTCGCGCGCGACATCGCCGAGCTTGCGGCCCGCATACGCAGCCGACTGCATGAAAGGCACCACGCGCAGGTCGGGCACGCCCGACAGCGCACGCACGATCTCGGCCGAAAATCCTTGCGCCACGAGCGCGTCTTCCGGCGTTCCCGACAGGTTCTCGAGCGGCAGGACCGCGATGGACGCCTGGGCGGTGTCGGACATCGGCGGTGTCGCGACCGCAGGCGGCTCGGCCACGGCCCCGTCGTGCGCCACGGCGGCCGCCGTGGCGGGGAAGACCCAGGCGAGCAGTGCCGCGACGACCAAGCCGCCGGCCGCGATCACGAACTGCGTCGCGGACGTGAGGAGCGGCAGCTCCGGGCGGGTGAGCCAGGACAGCGCCACGAGCAGCAGCACGGCGAAGAGGTACGAGCCGGCCGCGCGCCATACGCCGCGAGCCTGGGCCCGAGCGAGCGTCACTGCCCCCTGTGCCGCCGGTGCCGTCATTTTTTCCTGGTCTTGATTTCGGCCCGCGGCATTCTATGCTGCTCGCAAGACGCCGGGCAAAGTAATTGCTTGGCGACGTTGCCGGAGGCCGGGTCGGTTGACGGAACACACCGCAGCGCCTGCACCGCCCACGACGCCGTACGTGTTCGTCTGCTATGCGCACGACGAGCGCGAGGTCGTCGTCGCACAGATCGACTGGCTCAAGGGCCAGGGCTTCACCGTCTGGTTCGACGACGCCCTCGAGGCCGGCAGCCGCTGGAGCGACGACCTCGCCCGCGCCGTGGAAGGCTGCTCCGCGTTCCTCTATTTCCTGAGCCCGCGCTCGGTCAGCTCGCGCTACTGCCTCGACGAGGTGCACTTCGCCCTCGAGTGCAGCCGGCCGATCGTGCCAGTCGAGATCACGCCGGTGACCCTCACGCCCGGCCTCAAGCTGAGCCTCGGCGGCACCCACCGGCTCTTCATGCACCAGATGGAACCGCACGAGTTCCGCCGCAAGCTCGCCAAGGGGCTGAAGGACTCGATGGCTGGCGGCAGTTCGGCGCATCCGCTCGAGGCGCGTCCGGCGGCTGCTCCGCGCCTGCCGCTCGAGCCCGCGTTCGCCGTCGGCTGGCGGCCGGTCGTGTTCGGCATCGCCTCGGCGCTCATGGCCTACATCGCGATGATGATCGCGGCCCGCTGAGGCGCCTGCTCGTCAGGAAGACTCGGCAAAGCGTACCGTCGGCGACAGTGGCGGCTATCATGGCGTCCCCTGTCCCCTGAATGGTGGCCATTGAGTCTCGCCACGAAGTCCGGCGCGCGTGCAGCCGTTGCGCTCGCCCTCGCCGCCTTGCTGATGCTCTGGTGGTGGTGGCGGGACGCCCAGCCAGTCACGGTCGCGGACGGACCGGCGGCACGGCTGCAGTGTGTGTCCTACGCCCCTTCGGGCGGGCAATACCAGCCCCTCGAGCCGGTGAGTCGCGAAGAGATCCGGCGCGACCTCGCGCTGCTCGCGGCGCGGACAGGTTGCGTCCGCACCTACACCGTGTCGGACGGCTTCGACCAGGTCCCCGCCGTGGCCCGGGAGCTGGGGCTGCAGGTCATCCTCGGCGCGTGGATCGGCCGGGAGGCCGAGCACAACGAGAAGGAAGTGGCGCTGGTCATCGACGTGGCGAACCGGCATCGCGACACGATCCGCGCCATCGTGGTCGGCAACGAGGTGATGCTGCGGCACGAGCTGCCGCCGGCGCAGCTCGCCGCGCTCATCCGGCGCGTGGGCGGAGCCACGGGCCTGCCCGTCACCTACGCGGACGTGTGGGGCTTCTGGGTCAAGCACCGCGTGCTGTCGGAGGCGGTGTCGTTCGTGACGGTGCACATCATCCCGTACTGGGACGACGACCCCGTCGGCATCGATGCCGTGATCCCCTACGTGGACGACCTGTACGCGCAGATGCAGCGCCAGTTCCCGGGCAAGGAAGTGCTGATCGGCGAGACCGGCTGGCCGAGTGCCGGGCGCCCGCGCGGCGCGATCGAGCCGGGCCGGGTGAACCAGGCGCGCTACGTGCGCGAGTTCGCCGCGCTCGCCGAGGAGCGCGGCATCCGCTACAACCTGATCGAAGCGTTCGACCAGCCCTGGAAGCGCGTGCCCGAAGGCACGGTCGGCGGTCACTGGGGCCTGTACGACCGCGACGGGCGCGAGAAATTTCCGTGGACCGGGCCCATCGCGGAGCTGCCGTGGGGCCGCTCGGTGATCCTAGGGGCACTGGTGGCTGCCGCGCTGGGTGCATTGGCAGGCTGGTTCACCGGCGGCGCACGGCGCCCGCTTCGCGCACTCGTGCTGGGCACCGCCGCGGCGCTCGTCGTCACCATTGGCGCACGGCAGTACCTCGACCTGCTGCTCGGCAATGCAACCGTGCTCGACTGGGGCGGAACGCTCACGGTCGCGGCCGCCGGCTGGCTCGGGTTCACCCTCGCGATCACGGCGCTGCTGCGGCCCGATTTCACGCGCGATCCGCTGCCCGCGGTTCTCACGATGTTGCTGCTGCTCGCCTGCGCCTATGTCTGCCTCGGCCTGGTGTTCGCGGGGCGGCACCGGGATTTCCACGTGTGGTTGTTCCTGCCCGCGGCGCTCGGCCTCGCGATCACCGCCCTCTCGAACCCGGCCGCCCGCGCGCTCGCAGTGCTGCGCAGGCACGGAACCGAGCAGTTGCTGCTCGCGGCGTGGCTGGCCGTGGCCGGCCTGCTGATCCCGCTGCAGGAAGGATTCGCGAACGGCCGGTCGATCGGCTGGGGCGCGCTGAGCCTGCTGATGGGCTCAGCGGTGCTGTTGCCGCTGGTCCTGCAGGCGCGCCAGCACCAGCGCACCGACCAGCACGCCGATGCCCGACCACGTGAAGCCGTAGAGCACCATGCCGATCGTGCCGATGGCCACCGCGAGGACGGCGACCGACCTTGAGCGACGCCAGGCGGCTGCGGCCGCAAGCGCGACGCTCGAGAGCCCGAACACGTCGTGCAGGAAGGCCTTGATGATCAGCAAGCGCACGCTGCACCACCACGGCGCTGCATCCGTGTCGCACAGGAGCCCGAGGTCCTCGCGCTCGATGAGGCCGTAGCGCACCGCGGCGGCGACGAGGTAAGCGGTCACGACGGTGGCCGCAATCGTCGCGACCACGCGCCCGGCCTGCCCGAGGAGCGCCCTTTCAGCCTGCATGTCGTCGCTTCCCGCCACTGTGGCCCGGCGCGGAGGATACTGCACTCGCCGGCGGCTCCTGCAGGTAAGCGACGAAACGCCGCGCCGCGGCGGTGAGCGCCTGGTCGCGCCGCCACACCACGGACCAGCGGCGGCGAATCGGAAACCCGGCGACCTGCAGGACGGCCAGCCCGGACGGCGCCGGGCCGGTCGCGGTCACCGCCGGCGGTTGCACCGCGAGCTCGGAGACCACCGCAACACCGAGCCCGGCGGCCACGGCATGCTTGATCGCCTCGTTGCTGCCGAGGCTCATCGCCACGTTCGGGGTGAACTCCTTGGCCGCGAAGTGCTCCTCAGCCACGCGGCGCGTGCCGCTGCCGGGCTCCCGCATCAGCCAGCGCTCGCCGGCGAGCTGGTCGAGCCGGACGCGGCGCCCGGCCAGGCGGTGCCCCGCAGGGGCGATGACCACCAGCGGGTTGTCGAGGAACGGGACCCGCTCGAGCGGCAACTCGGACGGCGGCAGCATCATCACCGCCAGGTCGTCCTGCGCGCGCCCGAGACGCTCGATCACGCGGTCGCGGTTCTCCACCGCGATCTCGATCTCCACGCCCGGGTGCGCAGCCGCGAACGGACCGACCAGGTCGGGAACGAAGTACTCGGCGGTGGTAACGGCCGCAAGGCGCAGCCTTCCCCGCAGGAGCCCGTGGATCTCGGCCAGGCGCGCATCCAGCCTGGCCCAGCACGATGTGAGTTCGCCGACCGTCTGCTGCAGCGCCTCGCCGGCCTGGGTCAGCCGCAGTTTCCGGCCGGCAGGTTCGAGCAGCGGCTCGCCGACGGCCAGCGACAGTTCCCGCAACTGCACGCTCACCGTGGGCTGCGTCACGTGCAGTTCGGCGGCCGCAGCCGTCACGGACCCGAGGCGCGCCACGGCCTCGAAGGCGCGCAACTGCTGCGGCGGGATCCTCTCGAGGCGTCGGCGCTTTTGTTTCATAGGTTCCAATCAATATATCCGATAAAAACTAAATATTTTTATAAATGTCCGGACGCCCGTACCTTGGCGCCACCCCAGTCACTGGAGACCACC